>NVUS02000001.1 GCA_002402005.2 OCS116 cluster bacterium
ACTTCTTGCGCCAGGCGCTCGACTTGGGTGGCTAATGTTTCTTCGTCATATAAGACTTTGATATTGGGTTTTTTGTTTTGGGTCATGATTTTATCTATAGATTTTAAATGTTGATGTGTTTTTTAAGCGAAAAGCTAGTTATCGGCAAGCTTTTTATCGGTGATGAATTGGAATTTTACTTTTTGTGCGGTGGCAGCTGGGTCTTTCATGCCAGATTTGAACGATACAATTTCACCGGCAGCTAAGCTGGTTTTGGCGATGGGAATTGGCCAATCGAAAATGCTATTATTGTCTCGGTCAATTAAGTAACCGCGTATTTTGGGCAATATTTTGGTGCTTTTGCTATTGTTCATGATGCTGCCATTGACCAGTAGAAAATCTAGCCCATCTTGGTTTTGATGGCGAACATTAATGTTGACAAATTCGAGCCCGACAATGTTGGTTTCGAAGCCATAAAGCTCGTAAGCCGCAGCGCTTTTGGGGAAATAATTGATGATGGTGTTTTTGCCAAAGATAAATACACCAAAGATAAGACTGGCCGCAACGGCAAAACCGCCCCAATAAACATAGGCAGATTTACCGGAATTTTTGCCATGTTTTTTATAAACAGCAGATTGTGACGGTAGGGCTTTTTCGAATTCTTGTTTGTTGGCTGGAGGCTCTTCTGTTGGTGCTTGTTCTGCTTCATCATCGGCACTTAAGGGGGTGTCGAACATGTCATCAATTGCGCCTTGGTCGTTTTCTTCGGCATTATCTGGTTCGGCGGTGTCGAACATATCGTCAATTGCGCCTTGGTCATTTTCTTCGGCATCATCTGGTTCGGCGGCAGCGAACATGTCGTCTATTGCGCCTTGGTCATTTTCTTCGGCATCATCAGGCTCGGCGGTCGCGAACATGTCGTCTATTGCGCCCTGGTCATTTTCTTCGGATTCTTCGGGCTCTTCTGTGGTGGAGGCGAATAAGTCATCGATTGCGCCTTGATCATTATCTGGCGCTGGTTCATCATCCGGCTCGTCGAAATCCATGCTGGCAAACATATCGTCAATGGCGCTTTGGTCATTTTCGGTCAGGCCATTTTTATTGGTTGAGTCGTCAACCGCAGCAGCAGGCGCGGGTTTTGGCTTGGCTTTAGGCGCAGCTTTGGCGGCTGGTTTTGGGGCTGGCTGGGTTAGCGGATTGGGTTGGTTGACAATGGATTTTGCGGCGGTTGGTTCTGGGTCAAATTCGCGCCAGACATGGGCGCATGAAGAGCATTTCAGCTTGCGGCCTTTGGGTCCTAATTGATCGATGCCAATTGCAAAGCTTGTTTCGCAATTGGGGCAGGTGATTTTCATGCCGCTGTGATTCCGTTGTTATTATTTTTGCCCATAATAGGGTGGATAAATGGGGTTAACATGTAAAAGTGTCTTATTCACGCGTTAACTGGTTATGGTTAACAAATTATCAACATATTTTGTCGATATTAACAAGTGGTTAATATAAACATGATAGCAAAAAGCTATTAAATATATCTATATTGCACTTTTTAGAATCACTTATCAGATTTTTGCCACAAAATTATGGCAAAAGCTGCAATTGAGAGATAAATATAAATTCATGGAGCCTTTCGTTGATTAGATTTGAAAATGTAGGTTTGCGTTATGGCATTGGGCCAGAAATATTGCGCAATGTTTCATTTCATATAGAGCCGCAATCGTTTTACTTTATCAGCGGGCCAAGTGGCGCGGGTAAATCCAGCTTGCTGAATCTGATGTTTTTGTCGATGCGGCCAACCCGTGGGTTGGTATCTTGCTTTGGCAAAGATATGTCGACTTTGAGCCGGGGTGAATTGGCGCATATGCGGCGTAAAATTGGTGTGGTGTTTCAGGACTTTAGATTGCTTGACCATCTGACTATATATGAAAATGTTTCGCTGCCCTTAAGAGTGCGGGGTTTTCCGGAGCACACTTATCGCCAAGATGTGATAGAATTGATGCAATGGGTGGATTTGGGCGACCATATGCATGTTTACCCCAATGTATTGTCGGGTGGTGAAAAACAACGCACTGCGATTGCGCGGGCGGTGATTGGCCAACCTGATTTGTTGCCGGCTGATGAACCAACCGGTAATGTTGACCCTGAATTGGCGGCACGTTTGCTTAGGCTATTTGTGGAATTGAATAAAATGGGTACATCGATTGTGATTGCCACCCATGACCATGAATTGATGAACCAATTTAGAGCGCCGCGCCTGATGCTTGAAGATGGCGAAGTGTATTTGCTGAAGCAATAGGCAATATATTGTAGACATGAATGTTGCAGACATGATTTGTTGAATGAGAAGATTTTGAGAATGGCAAATAGACCACCACATAACGGGCATGATATGCCGCTTGATGATCAGGACCGCGGCCGTGAGGCGGACCGCCGGCAAGACCGCCGCCAAGATCAGCAGCAGGACCGCCGTTATGTGAATGACGGGCAATATTTAAACCAAGGTTATTATGAAGACACTGCGCAACCAATTTATGAAGATGCGCCGGTGGATGAATTTAACCCACATGAAGCTGAATTTGTTGAGCCGGCGCTAGAAGACCATGAAGCCAGCGGTTATTTGCGGCCAGAATTTGTGCAGGGCAATGAATATCAGCAATATCATGAGACCAATATTGGTATTTTGCCTGAAGAAGCAGACCCCAATCAAGTGATTGAAGAAGAAGCGGTGCAAGGTGTGGGGGCGATTGCTACATTTGGTAGCCAAGAAAAGCCCGTGTCTAACGGCCCTGATAAATTATCACCAATCATTCCACGCGATACGATTATTGGCAAAAGCATCTTATTTATCATCATCGCCATGTGTTTTTTGGCCAGCTTATCGATTGTCTCGTTATTATTGGTGCAAAGCTCGGTGGATGGCTGGACGGCCGACATTGGCAGACAAGCCACGGTACAGATTATTCCCAACCCAGAGCGGGATGTTGATGCTGACGTGGCGACGGCTTTGGAAATTATCCGCGCGACAAATGGTGTGGCACAGGCCGAAGCTTTGACCAAGAATGAGACTGGTAAATTGCTTGAGCCGTGGATTGGTGATGGCATTATTGGCAAAGACGCGGATGACAATGACATTAGCATTTTGGATGAGTTACCGATTCCGGCATTGATTGCCATTGAATTTGTGCCTGACCAAGTGGTGAATTTAAACTTGCTGGACATTTCGCTAAAAGCCGCCATTCCGGGCATTAGTGTGGATGACCATAAAAAATGGTTGTCGCATCTATCGTCGATTGGCAGTATTTTGAAAATATCTGCCTTTGCCGTGCTGTTTTTGGTGATTGGCATCACCGTGACCATTATTGTATTTGCCACAGATGCGGCGCTGAACAGCAATAAAAGTTCGATTGAGATTTTATTTTTGGTGGGTGCGGAAGAAAGCTTTATCACCAAAGAAGTGCGCTATCATTTTTTATGGTTGGGTTTAAAAGCCGGGGCGATTGGCGCTTTGATTTGCATAGGCTTTATTTTGTTGGTTGGCCTGTTGATTAACATTATTTACGCCTCGCAATTTGATAATTTGGCGGCGGCGCGGATTTTGTTTGGGCAGATCACTTTATCGCCCTATCAGTATATTTATCTGTTATTGGTGCCGATTTTTGCCACTTTAATCTCGGGCTTTACCGTTCACTTGGCGGCCAAAAGAATCATAAACAGAATGCATTAATATGCTGGTTTACCCTAGAAAATATGCTAACTTGCGGCTAGTTTAATTTTTGAAGGCCTTATCATGGCAGGTAGTTTTATTTATGTCGTTTACGCGGCGATGGCGTTTTTAATCATTGTTTTGGGGTCTGGTCTTTGGACTATGTTAAAAGGCGGCCAGCCCAATAAATCGCAAAAAATGATGCGCTGGCGCTTGGGCGCGCAGATTGTGTTGATTCTCTTGGTTATAGCCTTTGTGGTGTTTTTTAAAGCGGGCTGATTGATGGTTAAACTCAATAAAATCTATACCAGAACCGGCGACAAAGGCACAACCATGCTGACATCTGGCGATATTGTGCCTAAATTTGACCTGCGCATTGAGGCTTATGGCTGTGTGGATGAGTTAAATGCGCAGCTTGGCATGGCCTGTATTTTGGCCAAAGACAATTCCAAACTTGGTGATTTGTTGCAATATATTCAGCATGATCTGTTTGATTTGGGGGCTGATTTATCAACACCCATGGTTGCTGATGAAGCGCCAGATGCGGCTTTGCGCATCATTGCCAGCCAAACGCTGGCGTTGGAGCAGAATATTGATGAATTTAATGAGAATTTAGCGCCGTTGAAAAGTTTTGTATTGCCCAATGGCACGACGCTGGCGGCGCAATTGCATATATGCCGCACTGTAACGCGGCGGGCAGAGCGCATTGTGGCGCAATTGATTGCTGAGCAGGGCGCGCAAACCAATGTTGAAAGCCTTAAATACCTCAATCGGTTGAGCGATTTGTTTTTTGTGTTGAGCCGTTATGACAATGAAGTATCGGGGCAAGGTGATATTTTGTGGAAGCCCGCTAAAAATAGACAATCA
Organism: OCS116 cluster bacterium; assembly: GCA_002402005.2. Taxonomy (GTDB): domain Bacteria; phylum Pseudomonadota; class Alphaproteobacteria; order Rhizobiales; family OSC116; genus OCS116. The sequence goes on from NVUS02000001.1 coordinate 4,547, forward strand.
CTTTAAGTTAGGAACAATATGCCGATACCAATAGCTGATGAAAATCCAACGCGCCGCAGCCATAGATCGATTGTGACCATTGGGCTGATTGCAGCCAATGTACTGATTTTTAT
>NVUS02000010.1 GCA_002402005.2 OCS116 cluster bacterium
AAATTGGGTAAGTTGTTTTTGCAATTTTTGGTTTCGGAACAAGGTCAGCTATTGTTAAAACAACAAACCAGCATGTTGTCGCTCAGTGAGACTTTGCAAAGCCCCAAATATCGCCATGTGCGCATCGGCCCGAGTTTGGTGGTTTATCAAGATCAGCTCAAACGCCAAAAACTGGTTCGCAAATGGAATGAAACCCTCAAACAAAACTAGAATTACTGAAGACTTGCTTTTTGTTGTCAGCAATATGTCAGCTTTATTTGTTGGAATGCTTTGAAGCACTGATTGAGTGTTATTAACGAGGGAAAATAAATGAACAAGTCTATACGTAATTTTTTGGCGGCATCTGTTGCCGCATCGGCAATGATCTTTGCCCCTGCCGTAAGCGCAGAAACTGTTAAAGAAATCCATTTCCTAATTCCTGGTGGCCCCGGCGGCGGTTGGGATGGCACTGCCCGTGGTACGGGTGAAGCTCTGAACAAAGCTGGCTTAGTGGGTAGCGTTTCGTTCGAAAATATGTCCGGTGGCGGTGGCGGCAAAGCCATTGCGCATTTGATTGAAACCGCAGACAAAGCCAAGACCACATTAATGGTCAATTCAACGCCCATCGTGATTCGCTCATTGCAAAAAGTATTTCCGCAATCGTTCCGCGATCTAACACCGGTTGCTGGCACAATTGGCGATTATGCTGCCATTGTGGTTAATAAAGACAGCGATTTGGCCGATTTTAAATCACTAGTGACAAGATATAAAGCTGATACAAAATCTGTGGCCATTGGTGGTGGTAGTGTGGCTGGCGGTATGGACCATTTGGTTGCCGCCATGGTGATGCAAGCCGCAGGTGCAGAGCCTACCAAAGTGAAATACATTCCATATGACGCCGGTGGTAAAGCTATGGCTGGCTTGTTGAGCGGCGAAATTAACGCTTTATCAACTGGTTTTGGCGAAGCCATTGAGCTAGCCAAACAAGGCGAAATTCGCATTCTATGCGTGACCTCAAAAGCCCGTTTGGATGCCGCTCCTGATGCCCCAACTTGTGCAGAACAAGGTGCGGATGTGGAATTTGTAAACTGGCGCGGTTTCTTTGCTGCACCGGGCATTAGCGATGAGAAAAAAGCTGAATATGTAACTGCATTAAAAGCCATGTATGACACACCTGAATGGGAAGTTGTGCGGGCGCGTAATGGCTGGGTTAACATTTTCAATGCCGATGCTGACTTTGTGGCTTTCTTAGAAAACCAAGAAAAAGTGCTTAGCAAACTTATGAAAGAACTTGGCTTTTTATAGGCCTTGAATTCTGATAATTGACTGGGGCGAGCGGTCTAGCTCGCTTCGGTTTTTTTATATTTTTCAGTTTTAACAATTTACGGGAGGTAAATATGTTAACCAGTGACCGCATTGGTGCACTTGTGCTGTTGGCTTTTTCCATCGGTTATGGAATATTGCTATTTCAAATCCCCTTATTGCCGTTTCAACGCACGGCGGCATTCACCGCACAAACATTGCCAAAAGCTTTGAGCGTTATGGGCATTGTTTTGTCGCTCATCTTATTATTCACCTCTAGAAACCACGATATGCCTGACGTGAAGGGCTATAATTGGTTAAATGGTCTGATGATTTGTGGCTTGATGCTTATCTATGGTTTCACCGTCAGACCGGTGGGCTTTATCATTTCGACCGGTTTGTTTTTGATCCTGTGCGAATATGTTTTGGGTGAACGCCGCTGGAAGATACTGGTATTCTCCACTATGCCTGTGGTGTTGTTTTTTTGGTTTTTGATGAATGAGGTTTTGGGCGTTTACGTGGCGCCATTGCCTGGATTTATTATGGAAATGGGAGGCTGATACGATGTTAGAAGGTATTTTACAAGGCTTAACCACTGCCGTCAGCCCGATGAATTTAATGATGGTTGTCGCCGGTTGTTTTGTCGGCACATTCATCGGCATGTTGCCGGGTTTGGGGCCAATATCGGCCATTGCATTGATGATTCCGATCACCTATGGCCTAGAGCCATCGACTGGTTTGATATTGATGGCTGGTGTTTATTACGGCGCTATTTTTGGCGGTTCAACTTCCTCTATTTTGATCAACGCCCCGGGGGTGGCCGGTACTGTTGCCACCGCGTTTGATGGCTATCCGATGGCCAAAAAAGGCCAAGCGGGCAAGGCGTTAGCGATTGCGGCTTATTCATCATTTTCTGGCGGTACAATTGCCACTATTTTGCTATTGGTGGCAGCACCCTCATTGGCGGCGGTTTCGCTGTCATTCCAATCGACAGATTATTTTGCTCTGATGGTATTGGGTTTAACCGCAGTGGCAGCATTTGCTGGCAAAGGCAATGTGGTCAAAGCCATTTTGATGACTGTGCTGGGCTTGATGATTTCGACCATTGGTACCGACCAAACTCAAGGCATTCAACGTTTTACCATGGGCATACCTGATTTGATTGACGGTATCTCATTTCTATTGTTAGCCATGGCGGCGTTTGCGTTGTCCGAAGCTTTATTGGTGGTATTGCGGCCAAAATCCGATGCTGATCGCAAAAAAGAAATGGAAGCACAAAGCAATTTAGGCAGCCTAAAATTGACCAGAGAAGAGGTCAAAGAAATGGTGCCAGTGATTGCGCGTTCATCTGTTTTGGGCTTTTTTGTTGGCGTATTGCCGGGTGCGGGTGCAACCATTGCGAGCTTTTTGGCTTATGGTATGGAGCAACGCATTGCTGGTGAAGAAAAAGGCAAATTATTTGGCACAGGTTCTATCCGCGGTTTGACCGCACCAGAAACTGCCAATAATGCCGCTTGTTCTGGCTCATTTGTGCCTTTGTTGACCTTGGGCATTCCGGGTAGTGGCACAACCGCCATTATGTTGGGTGCGTTAATTTCATACGGCATTCAACCCGGCCCACGGCTTTATATAGACAATCCGACGGTATTTTGGTCGGTAATCATCTCTATGTATATCGGCAATGTGGTATTGTTGGTTTTGAACTTGCCATTGATACCTTATATCGCCAAAATATTGTCGATTCCATCGACTATATTGACGCCGATGATTTTATTCTTCTCATTGATTGGGGTGTATTTTGTATCTTTCAATACATTTGACATTCATTTAATGGTGATGTTTGCAGTGGCGGCAGTTGGCTTAAGAATGCTCGATTTTCCACTCGCACCTATGTTGCTTGGCTATATTTTGGGCGGCATGATGGAAGAAAACTTGCGCCGTGCCTTGTTGATTAATGATGACAGTTGGTCATTCATTTATGACCGTCCATTAACATTGGTTATTTTGTTGATTGCGGCAGCAACTTTGGTGATGCCATATGTGATGTCGAAAATTTCGATCTGGTTCTTAAGCCGGGTTGAAAAGAATGAAGTGAAATAAATATAAACTAAGCCGCCTATCTATGATGAATAGATGGGTGGCTTTTCGAATTTTAATTCGACCGATAAGCCGCCATTCAACTGCGATGTGAGTTGTTGAGCTGCTGATAATTTAACCTCACCATTATAAAGCGCCATAATTTCTTTGGCGATGGACAGGCCCAAGCCTGAACCTTTGTCTTTGGCGGCATCGCTTTGGCCAAACCGTTGTAGCATTTTATCATATAGCTCTGGCTCAATGCCGATGCCATTATCCTCGATGCGCAGGTAATAATTGATGCGGTCTTCACTTAAATAAAGCGTGGCTTGGGTGCAACCATCACTATGAATAAAAATATTTTGAATGAGATTGTGCAGCATTTCATTGAACAGAGTTTCATTGCCAATGATGGTGGCATGTTGGTTGTTTAACTGGTTTTCAAAGCCCAAATCTATGCCGGCCTGCGCTGCAGCTGGGTATTCGCGGGCAATGTTAAGTTTGACTTGATCGATTAAATTAAAACTATTTTTGGATTTTTCGGCCGCTTCATTTTCGACTTTTGACAGCAGAATGAGCTGTGACAAGATCCGCTCGCAGCGGTTGATGGCTTGGTTGGCAATGGTCAGCAATCTGTGTTTTTCTTCTGAATCATCAGTTTGCTGCGCCAAATAAATATTGGTTTTGGCCACGCTTAACGGGGTTTTAATCTGGTGTTCGGCATTGCCAGTAAAACTGCGCAAAGCCGAAAGCGAGTTGCCCAACCGTGCCATAAAATGATTGATGCCCGAAATAAGCGCTTCGACCTCGAGCGGCACAACATGAGTGATGGGGTGTAAATCTTTGGGGTTGCGGCGGCCAATGGCTTGTTGCAAATGGGTCAGTGGGCGTAAGCCGATGACGATGCCAATCCACACAAAAATCAGTGCAGTGAGCAATAACAGCCCAAGCCGCCAGCCGGTGCTGAACAATATATCTTGCGCCAGAATGTCACGGGCTTGGGTGGTTTCGGCCAATAAAACTTCGAAATTATGGCTGCCCTCGCGCCCAATGGCCACACCGCTATATTTGGCCAAACGGATTTTTTCGCCACGGAAAATGCCGTCGTAAAATAAAATGTCTTGATTGTGGCTATAGGCGATTTTATTGACCGATTTGCCGCTTAGCTTAAGCTTTTTATAGCCGGTGATAAATTCACCACCCACGCCATTGACTTGATAAAAAATACGGTCATACGCGGCCGAAGTGAGCAATTCCAGCGCGATATAGGGAATGTCGACATCCAACTCACCATTGTCGCCAACCACCACCCGCTCGGCGATGGCCACGGTCGAGCCGGCCAATGTTTGGTCGTAAATTTCGTTGGCGGTTTTGTTGGCGTAATTTCTGGTATCATAAAGCGCGATGAAACTGGCCAATAGAAGCGGCAAAATCAGCCACAATAGCAAACGGTTTTTAAGCGATTTTATGAAGAATTGACGGATGGCGAAGCTCACATTTACAATAGATTAGTTGATTATAAGCTGCTTGTGCGCCCTGTCAATTTGCTTTCATGGCTCATATGTCCAGCGGTAATGTGGTGGGGTGGGGCCTTTGTTGCGCCCGCCTTGCTGTTTTTGCTCCCAGGCATGCGCCAAAATGCCAACCGAGCGCGATAGGCAAAACAGCCCGCGTGCTAAGGGTGCATCAAAGCCCAATTCGGCAAAAATAACCGCAGTGGCACCATCGATATTCATTGGTATGGCTTGGCCTTTGACCTTAGAAATATGTTTTTCTATTGCTGTGGCTATGCTGGCAAATTCGCCACGGCATATATTGTCATCGACCGCCAATTGCACCATTTCGAGCAAGCGCGGCGCCCGCGGGTCGACAGGTTTGTGAAACCGATGGCCAAACCCGGGGATGATTTTGCCATTTTTTTCTGTCCATTCCGTTAGTGCTTTTTTAACATTACCATCACGTTTTTTCACCAGCTGGTAAAGCTCAACCGCCTGCTCACCCGCGCCGCCATGCACATCGCCCAGCATATTGACTGCGCTGGCCATGGCATTGTTAAGCCCCACGCCGCAAGTGATGGCCATACGCGCTGTCGCAATCGACGGCGCTTGTGGCCCATGATCAACCCCGGCCACAAGTGCGGATTCGAGCAATTTACTTTGGCCTTTTGACGGCATGTCGCCACGCAGCATCAGCCAAATCATATCGATAAAACTGACATTGCCGATCAGCTCTTGGATTGGCCGGCCGCGAATGTCGATGCGGCCAGATTCCATGTCGATAATCGATGTATGCCACCAGTCAGCTACGTCACTCATATAATTCCCTCTTGTTCAAATTTTTTGATTTCATCGCCAGTAAAGCCCAAACTGGCCAATATTTGCTCAGTATCTTGGCCAAGTTGCGGCGGTGGTTGGGTTGCGGTCGGGCGTTGTTGATTGATGATGGCTGGTGATGTGACCACTTGAATGTCGTTGGCATCATCATCAGTAAATGGATGTGGGTAACTGGCTAATAAATGCCGTTGAGTGACTTGCTCGGCTTGTAATATTTGCGGCACACTAAGCACTGGGCCAACCGGCACACCAATGGCCGCAAGTTGTGTAACCCAATGCGCGGCCGGTTTGGTAATCAAGGTGGCCTCAAGCGCGTGGCGTAATGGAATGCGGTTTTGCTTGCGCAATTCACGTGTGGCATAATTGGCATCATCCAGCAGGTCTTGGCGATCCAAATGCTGTGCCAAAAGTTGCCATTGCTCATCTTTATTGGCAGCAATGTTAATCGGCGCATCGGCACAATTGAATGTGCCAGACGGTGCAGAAGTTGTATTCTCATTGCCCTGCGGCGCAGGTTCAACCCCGCCAATCAAATGGTTAGATACCACCCAACCCATAGTCGAGATTACCGCATCAGTCATCGAAATGTCGATATATGCCCCGCGTGGTTTGGCGTTTAATGCCGCTGCGATGGTGAAAGCCGCGGTCATGCCACCGACCGTGTCGGCCAAGGGATAACCGACACGTAACGGTGCACTGGCTTTGTCGCCAGTTATCGACATAACACCCGATACGCCCTGCACAATCTGGTCGTAAGCTGGGTAATCTTTCCACGGGCCTTCTTGCCCAAAGCCAGATATGGCGCAATAAATCAGGTTGGGATTGCTAATTTTAAGCGCCGCATAATCCAGCCCAAGGCGCTGCATCACGTCTGGCCTAAAATTCTCGACCAATATATCGGCTGTCGCAACCAATTGATGCAGGATTTTTTTACCCTCATCGGATTTTAAATTAAGTGTTATAGATTTTTTGCCGGCATTTTGCGCTAAAAAGGAAATGCCCATATTGGCTTGGTTAAGCGCCGTATCGCTGCCCAATTGCCGCGCCAAATCGCCTTTTTGGGGCCGTTCGACCTTAATCACCTCAGCCCCCAACAGCCCCAGCTGATAACAGCAATATGGCCCGGCCAAAATATTGGTCAAATCGAGTATTTTAATCCCCGCCAAAGGTGCGGTTGCAGCATCGGTCATTTATTTTCTTTCGCAAATCATCTTAAGACAATTCTACGAGCTGAAATTGACATCTGGCTGACACAGGCAATTCTATAAATGATCTGATTTATAGGCTATTCGATTCCGACAATATAATTCTTTTCGACCGAAATAATAAACTCGTTCGTGGCCAGTGCCGCTTCAATATCAGACATGGTATTGGGGTAAGGGAATTGAATGGTTATGATTTTGCCATCAAACGCATTTGAAATAATCTCTGCACCGACATTTTCGATGATTATTTTGATTTTATCAGCTTCGATGTCATCTTTAAACATAACAATAAGCTCGTTATCGACAAATTTGGCTTGGTTATCAATGGGCATGGTTTCTTCAGTCGTTTCTATGGGATTGATGATGGTGATGGCATTATTTGCAGCCTGCACCGGGTAAATATTGATAAAACTCAAAATGGCGATGGCCATGGTGAATTTGAAATGTTTGGTGAATGTTTCTAACATTGTAACGATCCTTATTTTAAATGAATATATAAAAATATTATGTCAAAAATAGGGTTTGGCATAAGCGACGCAAAAAAGCAGTGCCTTGTTTTACCAAAGCACTGCATTCATATTAGTTAGAGATAACTTGCTCAACAACCGTAACGCTATTGTCACTACCTTCTAAAACTTGATCAACTTGCTCAATTTTTAGAATGTCTTGGGCATTCAACTCTAGGGATTTAATTTTACCACCCATAGAGCATGGGAAAGCCCGCACAACAATATTTGCTGAATCAAACTTCATGGTAAAGCCACTCATCCATAATTTCCAATAGATTGTATGTGTGCCTTTGGCCAATTTTTTAGTGAAGTTTGTACCGACCATTCTGTGGCTGTTATTGGTTTGGAACGTACCTTTTCTGTAAGAACCAGTCCACATTGTATTGGGCGAAATTGCAGAGTAAACACCGGTTCTAAATGTCCGTGCGCCATTGCCTGTCACTTTGGCCGCTGTGCCGTGAGTCGAAATATCAACAATCATGGTTTTGGGTAAAGTGAAAGTTACAGATAGGATGTTTGAATTCACACTAACCCGTTTGTTTTCGGGGAATAGGAATTCATTATAAGCAATCAACGAGGAGCTGGTTGCACATCTAGCTGTGCCAGGTTTGGCTTTGCGTACGGCATTGTATAAATTCAACCGCCCACCAGAGATAGATCTGTTGCTCAATCCAGGGATTTTATCGGATGTTTGCATCAAATGGTTTTTAATCTGGCTAGGAGACCAAGTGGGTTGTAGTCCTTTGATCAATGCAGCAGCGCCGGTAACAAATGGTGTTGCCATAGATGTGCCATCAAGATCACCGTAACGACCCCGGTTAAGAGTGCTATAGATTTTCACACCGGGTGCAGCCAAATGTACGGTCTTTTTGCCGTAGCTAGAAAAACCAGCTTTATTGTCATTTTGATCTGTTGCCATAATTGACAT
>NVUS02000100.1 GCA_002402005.2 OCS116 cluster bacterium
AGCATTTTTATTTGAAGGGTTTGTCTTGGCAGAACCGGGGTTTGACATCGCCATTGATTAGCAGAATGTTTTTGACGTTTGCGAATCAAAATAAATGGTTTATTCTACCATCGGTTCGAACATGAGCTTTCTAGGGAGTTTTAAGCTAACTTCTAGGCCGCCGAATTCGGCATTATTGGTGAAATTTAGCTGGCCTTCATGGGCGGCGACAATGCTATCTACAATCGCCAAACCTAGACCGACACTGCCTGTGCCGACTAGGGAACCTTCTAGTCGCTGGATTTTGACATTCTCGCCTTGGTAAAAGGCATCTATCAATTTGTTCAATTCCTCTGGCCGCACGCCGCCGCCATTGTCCTTTATATTTATATAGATATTTTGAACATCAGCCTCAAGGCCAACTATGACGGCTTGGCCGAATTTTAAGCCATTATCGATGAGATTCTCGATCGCGCGGCGCATATTCAATGGTTGGCATCGACCGGTGATGGCGCGTTTATCATGTAAGGTGTAGGTTTTTTTAACGCTGGCTTTGGCAAATAAAGTGGCGGCGTTTAGAAAGGAAATGTCACTCGGCGGTTGGTAAACCACATTATGCCCCATATCTTGATAATCATGGACAATGGTTTCAATTAACGAGCCAAAATCAACGATACGCGGCATTTCTTTTTCGGCCTCATAACGCATAAAATGTAAGCTGGCTTGTATCATGCCGGTCAGGTGGTCAATGTCTTTGATGAATTTTTGGCGCAATTTGGGGTCTTCAATCAATTCTGCCCGCAACCGCAACCGTGTGGCGGGGCTGCCCAAATCATGCGACATGGCGGTGAAAAATTCTATGCGCTTGTCTAGCCGTTGCTCTTCATAATTCATAAATTTATCGATAGAGCGGGCGATGGATTGGGTTTCGACCGTGCCATTCTGCTTTAGTTTTTGCATGTCAAAATAATGTAATTTATCTTCGAAAATACGCGCGAGACGGATGAATGGTTTGGGAATGTTTTGTGATACAATCACCAATATCAGCGCGATGATGCCAAAATTTAAAATGGCCAACCAGCGCCAATCAAAGGGTCTGGCGGCACAAGCCCAATACGTTTCGGCGGTGATTAATGCCCAGAAATCGGCATCAATTTGCACGGCCAAAATTGTATCATCACATTTTTGCGCAAACCGATAGGATAATTTGCCAAATTGATCGGCGCGGCTGACCCCATGCGGAATGTCAGCAATTTTAAATTTGCGATTGGCACGGTATATGCGAATTTGGGTTGATTTACCGGTTGATGCGGCGCTTAAATTTAGTTCGGTCAATTTGTAATCGGCATCAATTTTTTCGAAATTCAGCACCAATATATTGTCGAGCCGCATATGCTCTTGGGCTTTGACAATGCTGACTTTGACATCGGATTTTTGCAATTGAGAATAGTCGGCGGTTTGGCGCGCTTCGAATATTTCTAGACCCAGCAGGTATGATCTTTCATAAAATTCATCAAATATATCATAAGCTTTGTTCCAAAAATACAGGCTGCTCATGCCGGCCAACAGGCATAGTATCGACAAAGCCATAATGGCATTTTGCAAGCTAATGTTGCGCAAGCTCACCATATTAATTCACTCGCGTCACTTGTGTGGCGAAAAAATAGCCCTGCCCGCGCACCGTCTTTATATGTTTGGGCAATTTTGCATCGGCTTCTATTTTTTGGCGCAAGCGACCAATTTGCACATCTATAGCGCGGCTTTGGTTGGCGCTTAATGATACGCCATTGGTTATCGGTTCACTTTCATTGCTTAAATGCTCGGCCAATTCTTCGCGGGTTAACGGCGCTGGTGCATTAAGTAAAAGCGCGGTTAGCAATTTATATTCGCCGTTGCTCAAAAATATTTGTACATTTTGCGGGTTGGTAAGCTCTTGCCGGTTGCTATTTAACTGCCAGCCTAAAAATTCGAAATTTATATCTTTGGTGCGGTATTCTATCGAGGCACTGCGTTTTGAACGGCGTAGAACAGCCGCCACGCGTGCCGTCAGTAATTTAATGTTAAATGGTTTGGTTATGTAATCATCAGCGCCGGCATTAAAACCTTTGATGCGGTATTTGTCGCTGCCAATGGCTGAGATTAGCAATAAAGGCACATTGTTATTCTCGCGCAATTCTTGACATACATCTATACCGGATTCATAACCAAGCATCACATCTAGCAGCACCAGATCAATTTTCCATTTTTGCAAAGCGTGGCGCATGTCGGTACTATTGGGGGCGCAGACAACCATATAGCCCTCGCGCAATAAGATGGCTTTGAGCAATTCTAAAATTTCTAAATCATCATCGACAACCAGAATTCGCTTTGTATTATTTTGCATTATGTCCCTCAACTTGCTGTATAATGCCCTAAAACCTCACCAACTTAAAACAATAATCGCCCGATTGTAACAGCTTGTAACAATTGGCCGCGAATTTGTTTGATTTTGGCATTCTTCATTTGATAAATACATATTTATTTGCCTTTAATATTGTCATCCACTCAAATTACGTGGACATATAATCATACTTTACTCAGATAAAGCTGATTGCAAAATTTTGACGAAGAGGGAAACAACATGTCTTTAAAGAAAATATTAATTGGTGCGGCATTGGCGACCAGCCTAATGGCTGGCACTGTGGCTGCAGAACCAAAGGTAGAAGTGCTACATTGGTGGACATCTGGCGGCGAAGCGGCGGCTGTGAAAGTGCTAATGGACGAATTTACAGCCAATGGCGGCACATGGACTGATATGCCAGTTGCTGGCGGCGGCGGCGAAGCGGCGATGACTGCCTTACGTGCCCGTGTATTGAGTGGCAACGCACCATCAGCTGTGCAAATTCAAGGCCCAGCCATTCAAGAATGGCATGAAGAAGATGCATTGTCTGACTTATCTGACGTTGCATCTGCCGAAGGTTGGGATGCATTGCTACCAGAAGCGATTGCCAAAATCCAAAAATGTGAAGGCAAATTCTGTGCCGTACCTGTCAACATTCATCGGGTTGATTGGATGTGGGCTAACCCTGCATTGCTTGCCAAAGCTGGTGTGAGCATGCCACAAACATGGGCAGAGTTTAATGACGCTGCTGACAAATTAAAAGCTATGGGCATTACGCCTCTAGGCCATGGTGGCCAACCTTGGCAAGATGCCACAATCTTTGATGCGGTTGTATTGGGCATTGGCGGTGTAGAGTTTTACAAAAAAGCGCTTATGGATTTAGATCTTGATGCACTGGGTAGCGACACTATGGTAGCGGTGTTTGATCAAATGCGCAAAATGCGCGGCTATGTTGATGATAACTTTGCGGGCCGTGACTGGAACTTAGCCACTGCAATGATTATGAATGGCGAAGCTGCCTTCCAAATCATGGGTGACTGGGCAAAAGGTGAATTTACCAATGCCAACAAAACTCCGGGTAACGACTATCTATGTGCCCCAACTCCAGGTGGCGCATTTATCTATAATGTAGATAGTTTCACCATGTTTAAAGTTGATGGCGACGATAAAAAAGCCGGTCAAAAGCTTTTGGCTAAGCTGATTATGGGTGAAAAATTCCAAACTGCATTTAACTTATCTAAAGGCTCTATCCCAGCCCGTTTGGGTACAGATTTAAGCGCATTTGATTATTGCTCACGTCGTTCATCATATGATCTGAACATTGCAGCGTCTAACGGCTCTCTGGTTCCTAGTCATGCACATGGTATGGCGGTTCGTGGTGTGTTTAGTGGTGCGGTTACTGACGTTGTGACCAATCACTTTAACTCAGATATGAGTTCACAAGATGCCGCCAAAGCTTTGGTAGCAGCCATTAAAAACGCAGAATAATATAATACCCCTATGCCTGCAGCAAATTTATTTTGCTGCAGGTTTTCTAACCGACCTTCATTACATAATTGCTTCGACATCAAGTTTTTTGCATTTGCAATTGGCTAATGTCACTCTATTGCGTAATCTAGGCCAAATAATTTAACGAGAAAAAAATATGTCAAGCTGGCTTCAAAAGCATATTTCAAAAATAGTGATTGCCCCGTCCTTTGCAATTATACTGGTTTTTGTTTACGGTTTTATTGGATGGACAGTCTATATATCCTTCACCAAAACCAAATTACTACCCAAATACACTTTAATAGGCACTCACCAATATGAGAAATTATTTTCGACCCCCAGATGGTATGTGGCGTTAGAGAATCTATTCGTTTTCAGTGGTCTATTCATTCTCATCGCCATTGTCATTGGTTTGCTTCTGGCGATATTGTTAGACCAAAAAATCCGCACCGAAGGGTTTTTAAGAACCATATTCCTCTACCCCATGGCCATTAGCTTTATTGTCACCGGTACGGCGTGGAAATGGATTTTAAATCCACAGAACGGCATAGAAGCCGTGGTGCGCTCTTGGGGGTTTGAGAGTTTTCGGTTTGATTGGTTGATCAATTCCGACATGGCCATTTACACTGTGGTCATCGCCGCGGTGTGGCAAGCCTCGGGCTTTGTGATGGCTTTGTTTTTGGCGGGCTTGCGCTCGGTTGATCAGGAGATCATCAAAGCCGCTATGGTGGATGGCATACCGACATCGCGCATCTATAGTGGCATCATCATACCTTCACTTGCGCCGATCTTTTTAAGCGCGGTTATTGTGCTGGCGCATCTGTCCATCAAGGCATTTGATTTGGTGGTATCGCTCACCGGTGGTGGCCCGGGTTATTCGACCGACTTACCCGCAACCTTTATGTATACCATGGCCTTTTCGCGCGGCAATGTTGGCCAAGCGGCAGCCAGTGCTGTGGTTATGCTGACCATTGTTGTGGCGGTCATAGTGCCCTATCTTTATTCAGAAATGAGGTCTCGTCATGACTAATCATGTTTTGGCTGGCACGGCACAGTCGCAATTAAAAAGCCGTTTTTGGCACAAAGCTGCACGCTTTAGCCTTTATGCCATTCTGGGTATTTTTGCCTTATTCTACATCATGCCGTTATTTGTTATGGTCATCACCAGTTTAAAAAGCTTGGATGAAATTCACCAAGGTGGTTTGCTGAGTTTGCCAGAAAATATAACTTTTGAGCCATGGAAAGTGGCGTGGAGCAGCGCCTGCGCTGGGGTGAGTTGTGTTGGGTTAAAAGGCTATTTCTTAAATAGTATGGTTATGGTTGTGCCTGCTGTGTTTATCTCGACTTTGATTGGCGCGATAAATGGTTATGCGCTGATGCATTGGAAGTTTAAAGGCTCGGAAATTATATTTGCGCTTTTGCTGTTTGGTTGTTTCATACCATTTCAAATCGTATTGCTACCGATGGCGATTTTATTGGGTAAAATAAAGCTTTCCGGCTCATTTTCTGGGTTAATCATGGTACATGCGGTCTATGGCATTCCGTTCACCACTATGTTTTTTCGCAATTATTATATGACAATTCCCACGGAGTTGGTCAAAGCAGCGAAGATAGATGGGGCGGGTTTCTTCCGCATTTTCTACAGCATCTTTTTGCCACTGTCACCGCCAATCATTGTGGTCACCATCATTTGGGAATTCACCAACATATGGAATGACTTTCTATTTGGCATTTCTTTTTCCGAACCGGGTACACAGCCCATAACCGTGGCGCTCAACAATATTGTCAACTCCACAACCGGGGTTAAGGAATATAATGTTGATATGGCGGCGGCCATCATCGCGGCATTACCAACATTGTTGGTTTATATTGTCGCTGGTAAATATTTCATCCGAGGCTTATCAGCCGGATCAGTGAAAGGTTAGTAAAATGAATAATACACAACAAAACGAAACGAATGAAATGGCTGATAATAAAATTCTTGTCATCAAAAATCTCGACAAAAATTTTGGCAGTACGCAAGTGCTGAAAAATATTGACATCACCATTGATGAAGGCGATTTTTTGGTGCTTGTCGGGCCATCTGGCTGTGGCAAATCCACCTTGCTCAATTGCATTGCTGGGCTGGAGGAAATTACATCTGGCGAAATTATTATTGATAATTTGGATATGACTTCGGTCGCGCCCAAAGATCGCAACATCGCCATGGTGTTCCAAAGCTATGCGCTTTACCCGACTATGAATGTTGAAAAAAACATTACATTCGGCATGAAAGTGCGCGGCGAAAGCGTGCAAGCGCAACAGGCGGCGCTTAAAAATGTATCGGATGTATTGCAAATTGGCGATCTGTTAAAACGCAAACCGGCTCAACTTTCGGGCGGGCAGCGCCAACGGGTCGCTATGGGGCGGGCTTTGGTACGTAACCCAAGGTTGTTTTTGTTTGATGAGCCTTTGTCAAATTTGGATGCCAAATTGCGGGTTGAAATGCGAGCTGAAATTAAGAAGCTACATCAAAAATTGCAAACCTCGATTGTTTATGTAACCCATGACCAAACCGAAGCGATGAATTTAGCCACCAAATTAGCAGTGATGAAAGGTGGTGTGTTGCAACAATTGGGCGCTCCACAAGAGATTTACGACAAACCAAACAGCATATTTGTGGCTGGATTTATTGGCTCACCAGCAATGAATTTGATTAAAGGCGTGGCGTTTAAAAACCAAGATGAATTGTTTTTCCGCACTCAATTGAACGGCGAGACCATTCAAATATCAATTGATCATTATGAATCTGAACAGAAAATTGTTGAGGGTCAAGACATCACTTTGGGCATTCGCCCCGAATATATAACCGGCATGAAGCCTGTTGATATTGAAGAGAAAATGATTATAAGCGTGATGTTAAACCCGGTTTTGATAGAAACCAATGGTTTTGATAAGCATGTGAATTTAGAGTTTGGTGATGGTGAAATTGGTGGGCGGTTCACCCCGCAGGAGCAGATTATTTATGGCCAACCAGTTTTAACTTATATGGATTTCTCTAACATTTCTTTATTTGATAGCCAAACTGAAAAGCGTTTGTAATTTCGCTTTGGAGCGCGGTTGGAAATGTAACCATCAAGACATTAGAGGCAAAACAGGGAACTGTTTGCCCCTAATTTTTATAATTCGGTTAAATGGATTTCTGGTTTAATAGTTGGTAATTTAGTGGGGTAGATTCTGTGCAATGTCGCGTAGTGAAGCGACATCAATGCCTGTTTTGAAACCTAGGGATTCAACATGTTGCACGAGTTGTTCGGTTGCCACATTGCCTTTGGCGCCGGGGGCGTAGGGGCAGCCGCCAATGCCGCCAATGGAGCTGTCAAATACGCTGAGGCCAAACTCTAAGCAGACATCAATATTCTCTAATGCACGACCGTAAGTGTCGTGAAAATGCCCGGCAAGTTGTTGGGCTGGCACTTGTTTGGTGACGTGCTGCATTAGTGTTTTGACGCTGTTTTTATCGCCTTTGCCCAATGTATCGCCTAGGGAAACTTCATAACAACCAATGTTGATTAGTCTTTTTGTTAGATTTGCGACAATGGCGGGGTCTGTTACGCCATCAAACGGGCATTCGATTATGTTGGATATATAGCCGCGCACCTTGATACCGGCTGATTTGGCTTTTTGCATTAAGGGCGCAAACCGCTCGAAGCTTTGTTCAATTGTGCAATTTAAATTGGCTTGGCAAAAACCTTCTGATGCTGAGGTGAATATCGCCACTTCATCGGCTTTGGCAGCGATCGCCCGCTCAAGCCCGACAAGGTTTGGGGTTAAAACCGCATAATCGACCTGTTTGTGGCGCTCGATTTGAGCCATCACCTCTTTGGCATCGGCCAGCTGGGGTATCCATTTTGGGTTCACAAAGCTGGTGGCTTCAATTTTTGCCAGTCCTGTTTTGGATAGCGCGTTAATTAACGCCACTTTGTCTGCTGTCGCGATGTTGTTTTTGATGTTTTGCAGGCCATCACGCGGGCCGACCTCAAAAATGGTGATGTGTCGCATGAGCATTCCTTTGGTGGTTGAGCGTAGAGGCTAATTTGAACCTAAATTTGGCAACCATGTGACAATGTCTGGGAACAAAACAAATGCAGTCAAAACCACCACTTGAATTAGGAAGAACGGAATCACCCCACGGTACACCTGTCCGATGCCAATATTGTCAGGCAATACGCCTTTTAAATAGAATAATGTATAACCAAATGGCGGGGTGATATAGGCCATTTGGGCGGTGATCATAAACAACACACCAAACCATAACGGATCAAAACCTAAGATTTTAATGATGGGTAGAAATACCGGAACGCACAATAGAATGATGCCGATTTCGTCTAAAAACAGGCCTAAAAAGATTAGAATGGCTAGCATTGCGAACAAAATTACCCATTTTGAAGCTTCTAGTGTTTGGACAAAATCTAGGATGGAATCTGCGCCGCCGGTTGCTACAAATACTGAGATAAAAGCCCGCGCGCCGATGGTGATCCACAGGATCATAGCGGTGACTTTTATGGTGTCATTTGCTGCTGCTGATAGGTTGGTGATTTTTAATTTACCAGCCACAGCCGCTGAGAATAATGCACCTAATACGCCGATGCCCGCAGCTTCAGTTGGGGTGGCTAGGCCAAGATATATGGTACCCAATACGCTGAATATGACCAGACCGGGCAAAGCTAAGGTTTTAAGTGACTTGAGCTTTTCGGCCATGGGAATATTTAGCATATCTTCGGCAATGGGCGCTAGCGCTGGGTTTATACGGGCGCGAATGTAGATATATAAGCTGTAACTGGTGGCCAAAATAAGCCCCGGCATGATGCCAGCAATGAACATTTTGCCAATCGAAATTTGGGCGGTGATGGCGTAGACAATGGTCACCACGCTGGGTGGAATGAGAATGCCCAATGTGCCGCCGGCGCAAATTGCGCCCAGTGCCAAGGGTTCATCATATTTACGCGCTAGCATGGATGGCAAAGCCAATATGCCCATAGCGGCGACGGCCGCACCAACCACGCCGGTCATCGCCGCCATAATGGTGCAGATGACCACAGTGCCGATTGCCAAGCCGCCATGTAAGCCGCCAAACCATTTTTCCATGGCGTTGTATAAATCATCAATAATATCGGATTTTTGCAAGATGGAGGCCATCAATACATAAAGCGGGATGGCCATTAAGGATTCAGACGTCATGGTATCGAAAGTATTGAGCACCGAGACGATCAACGCGCTCGGCCCCCATATAAACATGGTCGATAAAAACGCAATTGCGCCCAAAACAAACGCCAAACCTGTGCCCGAAAGCATCAATACCACCAAAGCGGTGAACATGCCCAAAAGAATATATGAACTTTCCATCACAGCACCTCATTAACATTTGAGGTTTTAGAATTATTTGAAGCCTCAACAATAAAAACCAATTCGGCGAAACCCTGCAATAATAACAGCAAGGACGCGAACGGCAATGCGGCCTTGGATGGCCAAATAATGGGGTTCCATGCCGAATAACTGGTTTCGGCATAATTAAACGAACTCATGACCAACGGCACACTGAACCACAATAAAATTCCGCCAAAAACCATGGCTAATGATATGGCAACAATTTCGAGGGTCATTTTCAGCTTACCTGTGGCGCGTGAGCTTAC
The DNA here is from genome assembly GCA_002402005.2 of OCS116 cluster bacterium. Lineage (GTDB taxonomy): Bacteria > Pseudomonadota > Alphaproteobacteria > Rhizobiales > OSC116 > OCS116. The sequence goes on from NVUS02000100.1 coordinate 9,520, forward strand.
AAGATCAACCGCCACATGCCCGCCCATATGCAATAAATATGGCCCGCCCAACAAAAAGAAAGGGCCAAATAATAAAGTGGCTAATTCTGGCGCCCAAGACGTCGGTGCGGTGAGGCTATATCTAGAGATCACCTCCACAACCATCAAGCCGGCAATGATAAAGACGATCCATTTCACCAAACCATATGTGTGTTTATTGGTTGTGGTGATGGCGTTGGCGATATTTAACATAATCTATTTTCCATAAACAAAACTGCCTCATCACTGAGGCAGTCTCATTGTCGTTATTATTTGATCACTCAATTTGCTGAATTAAAGCAAACCAAATTGTTGCATAAGTGCTTTTTGAGTTTCCATCATTTCTGTGGCTAAGGCATCACCTTTGGTGGCGTTACTCCAAGCGACAACGGCTTTAACACGAGAATCAGCAATATCTTGCTCATCAAAGTGAATAATTTCTACACCTTTTTCTTCGAATTTCTTAAGATATTCGGCATTTGAAACCAAAATATCTTGGCGTAAGGCACCAGAAACTTCACGAGCGGCAACTTCCAACGCACCTTTTTGCTGATCATCCAACTGCTCATATGCTGCTGTATTGGCAATGTATGACGTGGCTGTGGTGGGTTGATGAACGCCGGGCAGAATTAAATATTTCGCCACTTCATGCAAACCAGCTTCATAGTTAGCTTTCACATCACCACGGTCAGCAAAGTCAATAAGCCCTTTATCTAGAGCCGAATAGACTTCGGATGTTGGCAATGGCGAAACCGCCACTCCAAATTCGGCCATAACCGCTGATGCCAAGCCGACAAAACGTCCTTTCAGGCCTTTCATATCAGCGATTTTTCTGATCTCAACTTTGGAATGCAGTGGCTCTTCACCATAAACTGTTGGTGCGATGTAAGTTAAACCTGCGGGTGCGTAAGATTTACGCGCAAGCTCCAAGCCACCAGCTTCATAGAACCAAGCTTCATACATATCAGCTTCAGGAAAACCAAATGGTACAGTTGACGAGAAACCATGAGCCGGAATTTTACCCGCTGTATAACCATCAAATGTTTTCATCAGCTGTAGTGCGCCACCACGAACGGCATCAAATGCTTGGGCATTGGGTACAATTTGGCCACCGGCAAATACTGTGATGTCTAAGCTGCCGCCGGTTAGTTGTTTCACCCGGGCGGCAAATTTTTCTTCATATTTCATTGGTGTGGTGCCGCCGCCCCACAAAGCTTGCATACGCCATTGTGTCACGTCAGCAGCTTTAGCCTCTAGACTTGAAATCGCTACAATAGCTGGCGCAGCAAGCGATGCAGCCCCCATTTGTTTTAAAAACTTACGTCTGTCTTGTTGTGTCATTTTATTTTCCCTCTGTTGTTATTCATCTTCGTTCTCATTTGAAATTTCTCTCAAAACCTGTTTGGCTCTATCGACATTGACCGCACCTTCTTTGGCGATGGTTTTGGCAACGCTTTGGACATCCGCGCCTTTTGCACCCGCCATGATCGCAATGTTGCGGGCGTGTAAGGCCATATGGCCTTTTTGAATGCCTTCGGTTGCCAGAGCACGCAAGGCCGCCATATTTTGCGCCAAGCCAACAGCAATGGTCACTTGTGCCAGTTCTTGTGCCGATTGGATATTCATTAATTTTAATGCCGCTTGGGCGGCGGGGTGAGTTTTGGTTGCGCCACCAACAATGCCCAAGGCCATTGGCATTTCTACACTGCCGACCAAATGGCTATCATCATCTATTTCCCAGCGTGATAAAGATGTATAGCGGCCATCACGCGCCGCCCATGCATGAGCGCCGGCTTCAATCGCCCGCCAGTCATTGCCGGTTGCTAACACAACCGGATCGATGCCGTTCATAATACCTTTATTGTGGGTGGCGGCTCGATAAGGATCGATAATTGCCAGTGCGCAGGCCTCGACGATGCCTTGCGCCACATCCGCTCCGACCAGAGTGTTGGTGGTGAGCGCTTGTGGCGATATGCGCACCCGACAACGCACCAAACGTTTGTCGGCTAGGTTTGACAGAATGCGCAACCGCACTTTGCCACCGGAAATTTTCTCAATCAATGGCGCGGTCATTTCGGCCATTGTATTGACGGTATTGGCGCCCATGGCGTCGCACACATTCACTAATAAATGCAGCACCACCATGGGACCAATGGGAGTGTCCTCAAAAACATGCACTTCAATATCTTGACAACCACCGCCCAGGGCAATTAAAACTTTGTCTTTTGAATTTGCCAAGGTGATGATTTCATCGGCCGCGGCCAATAATTTAAGCCGCGTGGCGTATGGGTCTTTCATAGCCAAAATTTGCACTTGTGCACGCATAATCGGCTGGGTGCAACTGGCTTCGAACCCTCCACAATCGCGAGCGATTTTTGCCATATATGAGGCAGCAGCCACCACTGATGGCTCTTCGACCGCCATGGGGATGAGATATTGTTTGCCATTGACGATGAAATTGGTCGCCACGCCGAGCGGCAGCTCAAACTTTCCGATGACATTCTCAATCATGCCATTGGCA
>NVUS02000101.1 GCA_002402005.2 OCS116 cluster bacterium
GGCCAACTGGCTAAGCGGTAGGTTTTCGGCAAAATGGCTATGGATGTAATCTTTAACCAATGCTTGGTTTTTATGTGACAAACCGCCTTTGACATCGGGTAATTTGAACTGACCGCTGCTGTGGTTTTGTAGAATTTTGAGCAAGATCATTTGCACCGCATGATCAATAAAGTGATGATTTTGTGGGTTTTTCCAGTCATTTTCGAAAATGCCATAGCGCATTAGGCTGGCTAGGGTTTGGTTTTCTTCGAATGTCAGCTCTTGTAGATGAACGTCACGTGGGTCTTTGTCAAAAGTCTGCATGGCGATTTGTTTTAAATATTCATCGGTAAAATATAAATGGCCGAGCCGGAACGGTTTGCCGATTGACCAGACATATTTTTCGTCTTTGGGCATGAGGCATAATTTATTTTCGCCGGATATGTTGGTGACGGTTTTATCCAGCCGGTGATTGTTATAGCCACCCTTTATATAGAGAGACAATGTGTGATGTTTGGCGTTTTGAATCTCGACATAATCGTGTTTATTGGTCCACATTGACAATGTGACGTGCTTGTTGAGGTTCTTCTCCTTCAAAAGCTCGGCTTTTGAAGCGTTGAACATGGTCTGTAATGCCGGTGGAATGTTGGTTAAATCGAAACTCATGATGCCATAATAATTGTTAAGCTGTTGAGAATCAATGAAACTGCGCAACAAATGCGCAAGATTGTATCAAAAATCAAAAATAGTGACAGATTTAGGCTGTGGATGCTGGTAGATAGGCGTCAACAGACGGAGTTTTTATGACGGTTTTTTTATATCTGGCGATGATTTTAGTATGGGGCAGCTCTTGGTTGGCGATTGCGTGGCAAATTTCGGACATTTCGCCGATTGTTTCGGTATTTTATCGGTTTGCTTTGGCGGCGATCATTATGTTTCCGATGATGAAAATATTGGGCAAAATTCAACAGGTGAGAGCGAAGGACCATATATTCTTTGCTTTGCACGGGGCATTGCTGTTCAGTTTGAATTTTATCTGCTTCTATTATGCCAGCCATTACATTGTGAGTGGTTTGATTGCGATTATTTTTTCTCTGGCGACCATATGGAACGCTTTGAATGGCTATCTTTTTTATAAAGAAAAGCCTGTGCCGGCCATGAAGTGGGGCATTTTGTTTGGTTTATTAGGGCTGATACTGATTTTTTGGCAGGACATTGCCAATGTCGAATTGGGTGGAGACATTTTACTTGGGGTTGGCCTGTCGGTTTTGGGGGTATATTTTTTCTCGTTGGGCAATATGATTACGGTTAGAAATAAGAAAAACGGCATAACATCTATAACTTCGACCAGTTATGGGGTGATTTATGGCAGTGTGATATTGTTTATTATATGCTTGATATTGGGGTTGGAGTTTAGCTTTGAATTTTCTGAGCAATATTTGGGTGCATTGGTGTTTTTAAGTTTGATTGCCACAATATTTGGATTCACCGCTTATTTAAACTTGGTGGAGCGCTTGGGCGCAAGCCGCGCGGCTTATATTTTGGTGATCACGCCTTTGGTGGCGCTGGCTTTGTCGACCATATTTGAAGATTATCAATGGTCAATCACTGCCATAATTGGAGTATTGTTCATTGCGCTTGGCAACTTTATTGTCAATTTCAAAAAGCCATAAAAAAAGCCAAACATAAAGTTTGGCTTAGAATTGGGGGAGGCATCTGAACTAATGAGTGTTCAGACGACCTTGTTCGCTAAGTGGTTTAAGCTCGGCAGCCATAAGGCCTTTGGGGCCATTGCCGAAACGCACTAGGATTTCTTGCCCGGCACGCAATTCGGAAAAACCGAAGCGGCGCATGGTTTCCATATGGACAAATATATCTTCTTCCATATTGGGGCGGCAGACAAAGCCATAACCCTTTTTGCGGTTGAACCATTTGACCACTGCCAATTCATATTCACCATCTGCTTTGACATCGAAATGTGTGTTGGCAGGTTCTTTTGAATTGGGTGGGATGGCGGTGCTAAGATCGACACTTAAAATAGTGAGAGCTTGCCAACCACGTTTGCCTTTGATGGCTTCACATACAATATGTGCGCCTTCGTGAGCGGTTTCAAAACCGCCTTTGCGCAAACAACTGACGTGAATCAAAATATCGCCACTATCGTCGTCGGCAATTAAAAACCCAAAACCTTTGCCTGGGTCGAACCATTTTACTCGTCCTGAAACTTCGTGAACCTCAACCGGCTCTGAACTTTGTGACGATGGATATTCTTCTAATATAGGCACTGAAAACTCCCCATATACCGCATTTAAACTTTAAACCTTATAGATACAAACGATTTGTTTGGCTAAAATCCAAACATTGCCTCATTTATTCTCATTCTAAATTTCCCTCGAACTAGAATTTCGAATCAAGTATCCGTTAACTATGTTTTAATAATATAGATTTCAAAAAAGAGTACAATAAAGAATTATTTGGGGTGAATAACTTACGCGAAATAAAACACACTTGTTTAGGTGACACTAATAGTGATGATGGTCTTTTTGCTGAAAATGCCACAATTTGGTTTTGCATTTTGGACAATGGTGACAAATTTCGGTTTAAACCACTTTAATTAATGATGTGTATGACGCTTATATAAATTAAATTGATGTGAATTTACCGTTTTGCAAAAATTAACCAAATATATTAACTAAATATATTGAATAAATTCTATAATTGTCAGTAAATTACCGAAGATCCTGCTGTAAAAGGGCTGACGAGTGGTGTTTTCTATTGATATATGTGGATTATGGCTAAATTTGGCAGGTTTTACCTTAAAGTTTAAGGATGAGCTTATTTTCTTTCTTGACTTATGGTGTGTAAAGTTTTTTGATGGGTGAATGCAAAATCTGGTTTTGGAACTTAGCTTTAATTGTTAATTTAACGATTGCTGATGAAGATAATTACAGATCAAGCATGGGGAGAGCATTTCACATTAAGTTGATGAAATGCATAATTAAAAATAGGGAATTACAATGAAAAAATTATTACCACTAGCCGTTGGTATTGCTGCGATTGCTGCAACATCTGGCGCTTATGCTACAACATTAGAAGATGTGAAATCTGCTGATGTATTGAAATGTGGTGTGTCAACTGGTCTTGCTGGTTTTGCCACTCCGGATGATGCTGGTAACTGGCAGGGTCTAGACGTTGATCTATGTCGTGCTGTTGCTGCTGCCGTTCTTGGCGACTCTGAAAAAGTTGAATTTGTGCCATTGTCATCAAAAGTTCGTTTCGAAGTTTTGAAATCTGGCGAAATTGACGTGCTTTCACGTGTTACAACATGGACACTTACTCGCGATGTTGGCCTCGGTCTTAACTTTGCTGGTGTGAACTATTATGATGGTCAAGGCTTTATGGTAAGTAAAGAGCTTGGTGTTAATTCTGCTAGTGAACTTGATGGCGCTTCAGTTTGTATCCAAACTGGTACAACTACAGAGCTTAACCTTTCTGAATATTTCCGCTTGAACAATATGACTTACGAGCCAGTTCCGGTTGAAACTTCTGCTGAAGGCCGTAGTGCTTATTCTGCTGGTCGTTGCGATATCTACACAACAGACGCATCTGCACTTGCTGCACAACGTTCTGGTCTAGAAAACCCTGCTGACCATATCATTTTACCTGAAATTATTTCTAAAGAGCCTTTGGGCCCTGTAGTTCGTCATGGTGATGATCAATGGTTTGACATTGTGAAATGGACACATAACGCAATGCTTAACGCTGAAGAACTAGGTGTTACATCTGCAAATGCAATGGAACGTTCTAAAGACGCTAGCAACCCTGCTGTGCAAAAACTTCTTGGTACAGCTGATGCTGGTCTAGGCGCACAACTTGGTCTAAGCGAAGATTGGGCTATGAATATTATCACTCAAGTTGGTAACTATTCAGAATCATTCGAGCGTAATGTTGGTGCTGAAACTCCATTGAAACTAGCGCGTGGCTTAAACGCTCTATGGACAAATGGCGGCATTCAATATGCTCCACCAATTAAATAATAACTGATTGTTATTATAACATGTATTAGCGAATCCTCTTTTCTATGAAAGCCTTAGGTTAACTGGGGAGAGGGTTCGTTTTTTTTTAACTAGGTTTTGGATTGCAGAGTTGTCATTTAAGATGGAATGATGATTTAGGGAGCAAATGAATAATATTTAGGCGAACTTTAGTTTGAAATATTATTCATCTGGACGGATTTAAAACCTTAAAATTGGATGGTAACCATGAGCGTCTCTGATGTTTCAGAAAAAGCACCGTCTTCATTAGGAGCGATGTGGAGAGATAAAAAAACCCGCGCTATCATTATGCAAATTGTTGCGGTGATTGCGGTTTTGCTATTTTTCGGCTGGCTTGTTAATAATACGGTCTCGAATATCGAAAATCTTGGTATTAAAGTAGGTTTTGATTTCCTATGGAATACGGCAAGTTATGATATTAACCAAACACTTATAGATTATACTGCAAATGACACGCATTTTAGAGCGGGTCTTGTCGGTCTTTTAAATACACTGCTGGTTGCGGTGTGTGGTGTTATTTTAGCGACAATATTGGGCTTTTCGGCTGGTGTTGCGCGGCTTTCAAATAATTTTGTACTCTCTCGTTTGATGCAAGTTTATGTTGAGGCTGTACGTAATGTACCGGTTTTGCTACAAATTTTGTTATGGTATGGCATTATTTTACACTCATTTCCGAGGGTAAAAGCAGCGGAGCCGATCATTGAAGGTGTTATTGCTACAAACCGTGGTTTGTTTTTACCACAACCCTTGCCACAAGATGGCTTTGGTTGGGTATGGATTGCATTTTTTGCTGGCATTATCGGTTCTTTCTTTTTTAGGAGATATGCCAAAAAAGCACTGGATAGCACGGGTAAGCAATTGCCAGTGTTATGGGCTAGCCTTGGTTTGATAATTGGTTTGCCAATTATTGTGTATTTCTTGATGGGGCAACCGCTTGGTGTGAGCATGCCAGAGCTAAAAGGCTTTAACTATAAAGGTGGTTTTGCCATTAAGCCTGAATTTTTGGCTTTGTGGTTGGCTTTATCCATCTATACAGGTGCATTTATTGCTGAGATTGTGCGGGCGGGTATTTTATCTGTGAGCCATGGACAAAGTGAAGCTGCACATGCCTTGGGCATTAAACCTAGCCTAACCATGCGTTTGGTGGTTGTGCCGCAAGCTTTGCGGGTGATCATTCCACCATTGATTAGCCAATATCTAAACTTAACGAAAAACTCGTCTTTGGCGATTGCGATTGGTTATATGGATATTGTGGCGACATTGGGCGGCATCTCGCTGAACCAATCTGGCCGTGCTTTGGAAATTATGCTGATTATCTTATCGGTATATTTGTTTCTTTCGTTGAGCATTTCGGGCGTTATGAATATTTATAATGAACGCGTTAAACTGGTAGAAAGGTGATTGATATGTCTGAACAAACTCGTGATTATGTATTGGGTGAACACCCAGAATTACCCGCACCAGACCAGCGTTCTGGCTTTGTGAAATGGGCAATGGAAAATTTATTTTCCTCCATTGGCAATTCAGTTGTAACCATTGTTGGGCTCTATATTTTATATTTGGTTATCCCACCCTTTATACAATGGGCGATTATTGATAGCGTTGTTTTGGGGGCTGAAAGCCGCCGAGAATGTCAAGCGATTAACCCTGATGGTGCATGTTGGGCGTTTATTTATAGACGTTGGGACCAATTTGTTTATGGTTTCTATCCAGCTCCTGAAAGATGGCGGGTGAACTTATCGTTTGTCTTTGTGGCCATTATCATTGCCATTGCCTTGGTTGAAAAACTACGTGCAATTAAAGGTGCTATATGGGTTGCTTTGGCATTGGTTGCAGCTTGTGCTATTTTAATTGTTGGTGGTATGTTCGGTCTAGACCGCGTGCCAACAAATAAATTTGGTGGCTTTATGCTTACCCTTATCATTGGTCTAACAGGTATTTTTGCCTCGTTACCCATTGGCATTGTGTTGGCGTTATCGCGCTTATCTAGCTTACCGATCTTTTCGATCTTTGCGACGATATTCATTGAATTTATCCGTGGTGTGCCACTGATTACATTGCTATTCATTGCTTCGACTTTATTGTCATATTTCTTACCGCCTGGTACGAATTTTGATTTGCTGGTGCGTGTGTTGATAATGGTGACATTATTCTCTGCTGCGTATTTGGCAGAAGTTATCCGTGGTGGTTTGGCTGCGATCCCAAGAGGACAATATGAAGCGGCTGACGCTTTGGGCTTGTCTTACTGGAAAAGCATGCGCCTGATCATTTTGCCGCAAGCGTTGAAAATTTCAATTCCTGGTATTGTGAGCAGCTTTATTGGCTTGTTTAAAGATACCACATTGGTGTTGATCATTGGTTTGCTTGACCCACTTGGTATTGGCCAAGCGGCGATTGCTGACGTGAAATGGATTGCGCTTAGTAATGAATTATATGTATTTATTGCCCTTTTCTTCTTTGTATTCTGTTTCAGCATGTCGCGTTACAGCTTGTATTTAGAAAGAAAATTGCATACCGGACATAAGAGATAGGAGCTCAAAATGAGTGAAGATTTTGCTATTAAAATAAACCAAATGCACAAATGGTATGGTGACTTTCATGTTTTACGTGACATCAACCTTGAAGTGAAAAAGGGTGAAATTATTGTGGTTTGTGGGCCTTCTGGCTCGGGTAAATCAACTTTAATTCGCTGCATCAACCGCTTGGAAGAGCATCAGCAAGGTGATATTATTGTTGACGGCATCGAGCTGACCAATGACGTGAAGAAAATTGACGAAGTGCGCCGTGAAGTTGGCATGTGCTTCCAACATTTTAACCTCTTCCCGCATTTAACGATTTTGGAAAATTGTACACTTGCCCCGATTTGGGTGCGTGGCACACCAAAAGCCGAAGCTGAAGAAATTGCCATGGGCTTCCTTGAAAAAGTGAAAATTCCTGAGCAAGCTGCTAAATATCCGGGTCAACTTTCGGGTGGTCAACAGCAACGTGTGGCCATTGCGCGTTCACTTTGCATGAAACCTCGTATCATGTTGTTTGATGAACCTACATCAGCGCTTGACCCAGAAATGATCAAAGAAGTGCTCGACGTGATGACTGATTTGGCCAATGAAGGCATGACCATGATTTGCGTGACCCATGAAATGGGTTTTGCCAAGCAAGTGGCTGATCGGGTGATCTTTATGGATGCGGGGCAAATTATTGAAGAAAACGTTCCGACTGAATTCTTCGACAATCCGCAAAATGAACGTACAAAATTATTCCTCAGCCAGATTTTACATTAGTCTGTTTGTTGAATATGAAATTGAAAGCCACCCTTTTTGGGGTGGCTTTTTTTATGGCTTGATAAGCGGGGGCAATGGGCGTAAAAGCTACTGCTGACTATGAGGTATGATATGCGCGTTGATGAGTTTGATTTTACATTGCCAGAAGACAATATTGCCCTAAGGCCGGTGGAGCCGCGCCACAATAGTAAATTATTGCGGGTTAAGAATGGCAAGCTGGCTGATTTTCATTATTATGACTTGCCCGATTTGCTGCAAGACGGTGATGTTTTGGTATTGAATGATACCAAGGTGATACCGGCGCGGATGCAAGCTGTGCGCACCCGTGGTGAGTTTAAATCTAACATATCTGTTACCTTACATATGAAGAAAAGTCAGAATGAGTGGGTGGCGTTTGTGCGACCTGCCAAACGGGTGAAGGTTGGCGAGACATTAAATTTTGTGGTTGAAGGTGGCCGTTTGAGTGCTGAGATATTGTCTAAAAATGGTGGTGAGTTGCATCTGAAATTTGATAAATCTGCTGCTGATTTGGACGCGGCAATTGCTTTGGCTGGTGAAATGCCGTTGCCACCATATATTGCGTCCAAGCGCGATTATGATGACAAAGATGTTGAAGATTACCAGACTATATATGCCAATGAAAAAGGCGCTGTGGCTGCACCAACTGCTGGTTTGCATTTTACCGATGAGTTGTTTGAAAAATTACGGGCTAAAAATATTGAAATTATCTTCCTCACTCTGCATGTGGGGGCGGGAACGTTTTTGCCGATGGTGGTCGACAAAACCGAAGACCATATTATGCATGCTGAATATGGTTTGATTACCAAAGAAATTGCTAGCAAATTGACGGTTGCGAAACAAGCAGGTCGGCGCATTGTGGCGGTCGGTACAACCAGTTTGCGCTTACTTGAAAGCGCCGCCAATGATGCGGGTGAAATTTTACCATTTGCGGATGAGACAGATATTTTTATAACGCCGGGTTATAAATTTAAAGCGGTTGATGTTTTGTTGACTAATTTTCACCTACCAAAATCGACATTGTTTATGTTGGTGAGTGCGTTTACATCATTAGAGATTATGCAGAATGCTTATAAAGCGGCTATTGAGCGTGGCTATCGGTTTTACTCTTATGGAGATGCCTGTTTGTTGGAGATGTACAAGTGAATATAATGGTGCTTGGTTGTTCGGGTGGTGGGAAATCGACAACAGCTGCGAAGCTGGCAGAGATTTTTGACTTGCGCGCCATCCATTTGGATTTGTATTTATGGAAAGCTGGTTGGGTGCAACGAGATGCCGAAGACATTCAGGCTTTGCTCTTGCCAGAAATTGAAAAAGACGGCTGGGTTACGGATGGCAACCATTCGGACGGATGCTATGCAGAGCGGTTAGAAAAAACTGATATGTTGGTATGGGTGGATATGCCAAGGTGGCGTTGTATGTTGAATATATTTTTGCGGGTTTGGAAATATCGAGGTAAAACACGTCCGTCTATGACCGAAGGTTGCCCTGAGCGGTTTGATTGGGAATTTGCTGTCTATGTGTGGAATTTTAAGCATAATAAGGGCAAAAGGCTTGCAGAATTATTTGAACAAGTTAAATATGAGAAGCGACTTTACCGACTTAAAAATTATGATGAATTGAACCGGTTTTTATCAGAAATGACAAGGGAGAGTGATTTTCAGCAAAAAACTTGATGGAAATATTATGGTGATGGGCTGTGCGGGGGCTGGGAAGTCTGCACTTGCGCGGCGGATTGCTGAGATTACTAGCCTGCGCTTGATTCATATGGATCCGTTTTATTACAAGCCGAACTGGGTGGTGCGTGAAGCTGAGGAAGTGAAAACGCTAGCGCTGAAGGCGATTGAAGTTGATGGTTGGGTGTTTGATGGCAACCATAGCGAAACACATGAAATTAGGGCTGAAAAATCAGAAATTATAATTTGGGTGGATATCCCGAGATGGCGATGCTTTTACAATGTCTTTTTGCGGTTTCGTAAATTTAGAGGCCAGACCCGACCGGATATGGCAGATGGATGCGAAGAAAGAGTGACTTGGGGCTTTATAAAATTCATCTGGAGTTTTAACCAAAGAAGTTGGAAAATTGTAAAACTGCTTGAAGATAATAAACATAAAAAACAGGTTTACAGGTTTAAAAATTATGCAGAAATTGATGCATTTGTAGAGAAGATGAGACAAACTTATGGGTAAGAATATAAAATTTGAACTTAAAAATAGCAATGGTAAAGCTCGATTGGGTGTTTTGCGCACGCCGCGCGGCGACATCAATACGCCGGCCTTCATGCCTGTGGGTACAGCCGGTACAGTCAAGGCTATGTATACCGACCAAGTGAAAGAACTTGGTGCCGAAGTTGTGTTGGGCAATACCTACCATCTTATGCTGCGCCCCGGGGCTGAGCGGATTGAACGTTTGGGTGGTTTGCATGAATTTATGCAATGGGACAAGCCAATATTGACCGATAGTGGTGGGTTTCAGGTGATGAGCTTATCGAAATTGCGCAAAATGACTGAGGAGGGCGTGACCTTTCAAAGCCATATTGACGGCAGCAAGCATCATTTAACACCTGAACGTAGCATTGAGATTCAATGTTTGCTGGGCTCTGACATTCAGATGCAACTTGATGAATGCACGCCGCATCCGGCGACTGAAAAGCAAGCGGCAGATAGTTTGCGCATGAGTTTAAGATGGGCTGACCGCTCTAAAGTGCAATTTGGCGACCGGCCTAACCAAGCTTTGTTTGGTATTATGCAAGGCTCAACCTATCAAGACCTACGCGAAGAAAGTGCCAAGGGCTTGGTGGATATGGATTTTGATGGTTATTCTATCGGCGGCTTGGCCGTAGGTGAAGGCCAAGAGATTATGCTCGAGGTTCTGGACTATGCGCCTGACCTATTGCCCCAAGACAAGCCGCGTTATTTAATGGGTGTGGGCACACCGAGTGATTTGATAGAATCGGTACGGCGCGGGGTTGACATGTTCGACTGTGTGATGCCGACACGGGCTGGGCGGCATGGGCTCTGCTATACGCATCGTGGTAAGGTGAATTTAAAAAATGCCCGCCATGCCGACGACCCGCGGCCGATGGATGAAAATAGCCCGTGCGAAGCCTCGAACCGCTATAGCCGTGCCTATTTGCACCATTTGATGAAATGCAATGAATATCTAGCCGCTATGTTGCTGACATGGCATAATCTGGCCTATTATCAAGAGCTTATGGCCGGAATACGCAAAGCGATTGCCGAAGATAGGTTTGAACAATTTTACATTGAAACGCTTGCCCTCTGGGAATTAGGGGATATAGACCCTATATAGATAAAGTGAGTTGTTTTTTGCAGCTTGTTGGTGTACAAGACTGACAATTAGATTATCGGTTCTGAAATCTGAACCTAGAAGAATGGAAAAATAATGGAAACGTTTGAAACCGCCTTATGGGCTTTTCATTTGATTATTGTGGTCGCATTGGTGCTAACAATTTTATTGCAACGCTCTGAAGGCGGCGCATTGGGTATTGGTGGCGGCGGTGGCGGTGGCGATGCTTTCATGTCTGGCCGTAGTGCTGGTAATGTTTTGACCAAAGCGACAACTGTTTTGGCTGTTTTATTCTTTATGACCAGCATTTCATTGGCTTATTTGTCGAAAGTTGAAACCGCTTCATCATCCATCTTAACCGATGTGAATGGCGAGGCTGCCATCAGCGTGCCGGTGAGTGAAAGCGATAAAGCCGCAGCAGAGAAGGGCCTAGAGAATTTGTTGAACCAAACAAAATCAACCGAGCCATCTGTGCCGGTGTCTCAATAAGCTTTTTATATATAGATTTTAGGTGTTGAGCTTCGGCTCAGCACCTTTTTTTGTGCGGTTTAACTGCCGATATATTCTTGCATGGCTTTGGCTTCATGCTCCATGGCTTCCATCCGGGCTTTGACAATGTCGCCAATGGATATAACGGCGATGAGTTTGTCGCCATCCATAACCGGCATATGGCGGAAGCGGCCGGTGGTCATTTTTTCCATAATCTGATTGATGGTCTCGACGCTTGAACAGGAGATGGGATCGGCCGTCATGTGTTGGCTGACTTGTTGGGTGAGTATGGCTGTGCCAGATTGGCCAAGGGCTTTGACCACATCGCGTTCTGATATGATGCCTTCGACCATGCCGGCTGCGGAGCAGACTATGATGGCACCAATGCGGTTTTCGGCCAGTATATTGCATACATCTTGCAAGGTTTTTGATTGTGAAATTGTGATGATCTTATGATCTTTATTTTTAAGTAAGGCTGCAACTGTCATGATAACTCCTTGAATATTGAACAAACAATAATTCAATGGTAACTCAAGATACTGGTTTTGCAAGCCTGTTTATCATTGTTCTAAATATACAAGACTTTAGAATTGCTTACTTTTAAATTAAAGCCGCCCAAAATTTACCGACTTATTTACGGAAAAAATTTACATGTGTATAGATTTTGAAAGCCGAGCTTAAAAGTTTTTGGTGAAGGAGTGTTAACCATTCTGGGCTATTTTGAGCCCATAGAGATTGAAAAACAAGAATTGTTTTAATGGTTTAACAGAAAGTTAAAAATATCAATGAGCTATGGTTTTTATTGTTATAAAAATATTTTTCAACGACATTTTATGAATTTTACGTTTAATTTTTAGGCGATGATTGTTTATGTATAGAGTTTCTCGAATTTAGTTTTGCGTATAAAAAAATAGTATTGCGTATTAAGCGGAAGGTTTTCACGAATCTTCTGCTTTTTTTTGGTTTAAATTTGAGCTCATAAAAAAAGCCCAGCCAATGCTGAGCTTTAAATTTGTTTGGTTGACCGATTGGTCTTGAATAAATTTAGTTCAATACAATGTTTTGGCCACGGCTTTCATCTGGTAGATAAGGCAGTTGGCGTGTATTGGGTTGGGTTGGCTGATACTGACCTTGTGGTAGATATTGGCCTTGAGGTTGGTATTGACCCTGCGGTTGATATTGGCCTTGTGGTTGCGCTTGATACTGACCCTGAGCTTGCGCTTGATACTGAGCTTGCGCTTGATATTGACCCTGAGCTTGATATTGGCCTTGATATTGCGCCTGTGCCTGAGATTGGCTGCCTTGAACATAGATAGAGCGTGATTGATATAGGGTTGGCGCGATGGAAATACCACCTTTAGGCGATGTGCATTCGCCCTTAACCGCAAGGATTTTGGAAGCGTGTATATACAATATTGATTGATTGGTGGAATAGGTAATGCTCGGTTGATGAGCGCCACAAGACAATTGACCTTTTGAATTGAGGAAAACGCCTTGGCCTTCGGAACATTCTAATACTTGATTTTCATTAAATGAAACACCGCTTTGGCCATAGCTGCCAAAGGTGAGCGACAGGAAGTCTGTGCCTAGGCAATAGAAGATTTCGCGATTCCAACCATGATTGCCGCCATTTTTTGTGGCGTGACTTTGTGCTTGATACTGCGCTTGAGCTTGGTATTGAGCTTGTGCTTGATATTGAGCCTGAGCCTGTGCTTGATATTGGGCTTGTGCTTGGTAGCCGCCATTTTTAGCGGCATGATCATTGCCATTTTTACTGTGTCCGCCATTGGCATAGACTTGCCCGCATGAAGCTTGGCTTTGGCCTTGATATTGGCTTTGAAAACTATAGCTTTGATTTGCAGTTGATTGGCAACCAGATTGGCTTTGGCCTTGATGCTGGCCTTGCGCTTGGTAGCCACCTTGATATTGTGCTTGGCCTTGATATTGACCTTGACCTTGATATTGGGCTTGAGCCTGATATTGCGCTTGATATTGGCCTTGAGCCTGATATTGACCTTGGGCTTGGTAGCCACCTTGAACTTGTGCTGAACCACCTACATTATATGTGGAGTTTAGGGCAATGTAGCCGTTCATTTTATATTTGTAATTATTGGTGCGGTTATAAAGGATAGAAACTGTATCGATGGAATTATTGTCACCACCATTTTTATAATGACCACCGTTATTGGCGTCGGTGTTGCCACCATTGTCGCCGCCATTTTTATAATGGCCGCCATTGTTATTGCCACCATTTTTATAATGCCCACCATTTGCTGGGCCGGCTATCGCTATGCTCGGCAAAATGACAGTTGATAATAATAACGCCAAGCCAGATTTAAACAATTTATATTGCGACATATCGGTCACCCCAAATACTTTTAACTAACGATCCCGCTATACAAAACACAACGAGCTGCTGGTATTATGAATATAATGTTTAACGAAAAGGTAAACTTTTAGCTATTTTTCTTGCTATTCCCCATTTTTACTGTTTAATAATTTGTTAACGAATGAGATTGGCACGGGGATTGCTTGATATTTAATATCCTAGTTTTGAACTGGGATATAGCGATTGGCTATGTATTAATATACTACAAGGCGCCCCAAAATGAGACAATGCTGTGCCAGAGTCTTTCATTGGTAGTGAGTTAGGCGAGTTTATGAAATTATTTACGACAAAATATTTATACGAATATTGGAATGAATTGCGCGGCAAGAGAGCTGCGCCGAGCCGCAAAGAATTAGACCCAAATGTTTTAAAAGACGTATTGCCGAACCTGTTTTTGCTCGATCGCTTGGGCAAGAGTGAATATAATTTTAGGCTGGCTGGCACAAAAACCTGTAATATTTTTGGCAAAGAGTTGCGCGATAGCAATTTTCTAGATCTCTGGAGCGCCAATGATAGGGACAGTTTCGTATCATTATTGGAAACGTTGACCGAACAAGGTGCGGTTATTGTCTGTGGGCTTAAAGGCATGGTTGCTGAAAACCAGATGAATGATGAGCCGCGCCCAGTGAATTTTGAATTTTTGGCTTTACCTTTGTTTCATACGCAATCTGGCCAATGCACCAGCGTGATTGGGTCGTTTGGTTTTGATGCTGAAGTTGAGCGTCAGCATTTGTTGCCAATTAAAGACATTGAGATGGTGAGCTTGCGGGTGATTTGGCCAATTGACGAGCAGGTGAATGCGCCGAAAATTGTATCTGGTAAGAATAGCCAGTTGCAAATTGCCATTGATGAAGCTGAAAGTGCCACCAGCCAACCCGACTATATGGCCAGACGTGCACAGTTTAAGCTGATCAAAGGTGGTAAGTCATAGTTATGCACTTTAGATTTTAAGGTCTAAACCTGTATATATGTAGATGAATTTTTATTTTTTACATTCGGTTTGCACAAAAACCATTTATATTTTGGGTTTTTGCGCCGCTCTTCATGGCTCGTTAACCATAGTTTTTTATGCTGTGGCTAAATAATGATTGAGCACGCTATGGATCCGCTAAGAAGAAGAATAATTAGATTGTCCGCATATTACCCGTTTAAATTCAGATCTGTGGATGTGAATTTGCCGGGCAGATTTATGCGTGCCGACCGTAGCGAGTTTGATTGTGTCGCTTATATAATGTCTGCTGGTGAGGTTTCTATACAAACCCCGACCATTACAGTGGCCGGTGAACGCATTGTGGCTTATCTGGAAACCGTGGGCCGTGTGGCCGGGCAGGTGACGGCGATAACCCAACATGGGTTTGTGATGTCAATCGTCGCCCCGAGCAAGCATCGTGATAAATTGGCTGACAAATTGACTTGGCTACATAATTTAAACAAATCCGGCATTAATGATGACCGGGATCAGAAGCGTTTTACCCCAGTGCATGATAAATGCGAGATATCGGTGGTGACTGGCGAGGTTTATCAGTGTCGTTTGATTGATATGTCGAGCGGTGGCATGGCGGTAAATGTTGATTTGAAGGCTCCTGTGGGCTCTTTGGTCAAGTTTGAAGATGCATCTGCAGTGGTTGTGCGTAATTTTCAGGGTGGAATTGCCTTGGAATTTGTGGATAAACCCTCCAAAGGTGTGATCAATAAATATTTTATGCGAGATGATCTGTAGATAGGGTTTAAATTTTCCTAACGCACAGACATGCTTTTTATCATTCAGCTTTACGCTTGGTTTGCACTTGTTCAAAATGGCACAGGTGAGGGGCAGATATTGTCACTATTTTAGCAAATAACTTGTGCTAATTTGACACGTGGCAAGATTACTGACTTATTAAAATTCCTAAATTCATATATAAAACAGCAATTTAACAGGTTACTGGAAACTGGTTCAATTTGAGCTAAATTTGATACAATATTGAGCTAAATCTAATTTAATTTACTCCTATCAGTTTATAACAAAATAAAAAGCTATATGAGAAATTGATCCCATGATGAAATTGGTCAGGGATGGACAAATGAGTAAATTAAAAAAGATTGCGAAATTAGGGGTGGCGGTTACGGCGTTATCCTTATCTATGAGTGTATATGCAAATGCAGCACATATAACGAATTATAAAAATTTAATTACAGATAGCATTGGCGGATCAAGCCAAGTGAAATCCAAGCGAGCGACAGGCTTATCTTCTTATATGAGTATATATGGAGAGACCAGCGCGCCTTTAGGCTTTATGAGTTTCTGCTCTCGCTATCCGAGTGATTGTACAGGTGGCACAACGCGGCCATCAGTGATTGAGCTGGATGCCGGAAGTTGGGGCACGCTTAATGAAGTGAATGATTATATAAATGCTGCGGTGCAGCCGGTGTCTGATCAAGAGCTATATAACCAAGTGGAAATGTGGGATTACCCTAAAAACAAGGGTGATTGCGAAGATTACGTATTGGCCAAACAAAAGAAACTGATTGAGTTGGGTTGGCCGCAAGAAAGCTTGCTGATTACAGTGGCGATTGATGAATTTGGCGGCGGTCACGCTGTGTTGACAGTCAAGACCAGTATTGGTGATTTGATTTTGGACAATCAACGAGGTGATATTCTGCCGTGGCAACAGACGACATATACATATGTTAAACGTCAATCTACTTCACACCCGGCACTATGGGTGTCTCTCAGCCTAGTAGATTGATTTATAAGAGCGTTTCCTGATTAGGGACTTGTCTTGATAAAGCAAGCCATTTGAATTGGGATTAATCAGGAAACGCTCATACGAATTCGGGTTCGGACGCCCCCCCAGACCATCCATCATTTAGTCTGGACCTGATAAAAACCGCTGCTTCTTTTGAAGTGGCGGTTTTTTTATGCAAATTCTGATGGATCTTGGTGATTAATAGCCGAATTGTTCGCGCAAAATGCGTTCTTCGAGGCCGTGTTTGGCATCAAATAACATAATGGCGAATTTCTCGTGGCATTGTTTTACCAAAATTTTGCTAACATTGCGCACTTCTTGATGGTCAGCAACGGCAGATACTGGGCGCTTATTGGGGTCGCAAATCTTTATTGATATGCTTACATCATCTGGCAATAAAGCGCCGCGCCAATGACGAGGGCGAAATGGGCTGATGGGGGTGAGGGCGATTAGGGGCGTATTGATGGGAATAATTGGGCCATGGGCTGACAGGTTATAAGCCGTGCTGCCGACCGGTGTGGCGACGATGATGCCATCGCAAACCAACTCTTCAAGTCGGGCTTTTTGATTGATGGATATATGCAATTTGGCGGCCTGATGGGTTTGGCGCAATAAAGACACTTCGTTAAACGCCAGCGCGCTGTGTTTTTCACCTTCCATGGTTTCAATTTCGGCCATCAATGGGCGGGCGGTATATTGTTGCGCGATGTTGAGCCGCTCAAGCAGATCATCATCGTTAAATTCATTCATTAAAAAGCCAACCGTGCCGCGGTTTAGGCCATAAATTGGTAAATTGCGGGTGTTGAAGCGATGCAGGCATTCGAGCATTAGGCCATCGCCGCCCAAGGCGATAATGACATCGGCTTTGTCGGCCGAAACGTCACCGTATTTTTTAATCAACATGGTTTTGGCCGCCTGTGCATCGGCGGTTTTGCTGGCCACAAAATTTAAGTTTTTATATTTCATCTTTTTGCCTGTTTTGCTTAAAATTACACTAGAGAGGCGGTTTGCCAACGTCAATATAAATGAATATATTGGCCTTTATACAATTTAATTAACACTATTAAAATGTTAATTAAATTAATTTACATTATTTATAAGGTATTTTGTTGACTTTACGCCCAATATTGTGAATAAACGTAGAAAATAATCTATAGGAAGGTGCGCCCAATGTCGCGACTGGATGATTTAGAAGCTCAAAGCATATATATATTCAGAGAAGCTTTTAACAAAATCGAAAATATTGCGTTGTTATGGTCTTTGGGAAAAGACTCTAATGTTATGGTTTGGTTGGCAAAAAAAGCCTTTTATGGCAATGTGCCTTTTCCGGTTATGCATGTCGATACCGAAAAGAAATTCAAAGAAATGTATGAGTTTCGCGATCGTTATGCCGATGAATGGAATTTGAACTTTATCCGCGAAGTGTGCCCGCCGCTTGAAGATATGGATGATACATTGCCGCCCGCTGCCAGAAGCGCAGCGCGCAAAACCGTTGGCTTGCGCAATGCGACCAAAAAACACGGCTTTAACGGCTTGTTTGCCGGCATAAGACGTGATGAAGAGGCCATTCGCGCCAAAGAACGGGTGTTTAGCCCACGCGGTGTTGACGGCAAATGGGATTTTAAACATCAGCCACCTGAATTTTGGGATCAATATAAAACTGAATTCCCCGAAGGTACGCACATTCGCATTCATCCCTTATTGCAATGGACTGAGTTGGACATTTGGAATTACACCCATCGAGAGGGCATTCCGATCATACCATTATACCGCTCTAAAAATGGGTTGCGTTATCGCTCGCTGGGTGATGAAGACATTACCAACCCGGTGAAAAGTGACGCTTATACCATTGAAGAAATTATTACTGAACTCGGTTCGACCAAGGTTTCGGAACGTAGTGGCCGGGCGCTTGACCATGAGACCGAAGACGCGTTTGAGCGTTTACGTGCAGAAGGGTATCTATAGTTATGAATATGCAAGATAATGACATTAAAGCTGAAGCTGATGCACGTGAATTGCTAAAAGTGGCGATTGTTGGCCATGTTGACCATGGCAAATCGACCTTTGTTGGCCGGTTGTTTCATGACACCGATAGTTTGCCTGAAGGTAAATATGAGAGCATTGTCGCGATGTGCGAAAAGCGCGGGGTTGAGTTTGAATATGCGTTTTTAATGGATAGTTTTCAGGCCGAACGCGACCAAGGCATTACCATTGATACCAGCCAAATTTGGTTTAGCACTACGCAGCGTGATTACACAATTATTGACGCGCCAGGGCATAAAGAATTTCTGAAAAACATGGTGACTGGCGCGGCGCAATCTGACGCGGCATTGCTAATGATTGATGCCTTAGAAGGCGTTCAAGAGCAATCTCGCCGGCTTGGTTATTTGCTCAATTTATTGGGTGTCAGCCAAATTGCCGTGGTGGTCAATAAAATGGATTTGGTGGATTATTCGCAAGCCAGATTTAATGAAATTGAAGCCGAATATAGGCAATATCTTAAATCTATCGGCGTTACACCGACGCGTTTTATACCTATTTCGGCGCGTGAGGGCGACAATATCGTCACGCTATCAGAAAAGCTTAGCTGGTATAATGGCTTGAGCGTAACCGAATGTTTGGATGATTTTAAAACCCTATCAAAACCGGTTGATCTGCCATTACGCTTGCCGGTGCAAGATGTATATAAATTTGACGATAGGCGCATTATTGCCGGCACAATTGTGTCTGGTGCGTTGCGCATTGGCGATAAAATTACCTTTTCGCCAAGTGGCAAAGAGGCGGTGGTTAAAAATATCGAAAGCTGGCCACATGACTATAGCGCGGCCGAAAAACAAAATTTGGTGGTTGGCGCTGGTCAATCGGTCGGCATCACCTTAACCGAGCAAATATTTGTTGAACGTGGCGATGTGATTTCGCATATAGAAACCGCAGATGATTTATCCGATATTTTGGTGGCGCCACATTTA
>NVUS02000102.1 GCA_002402005.2 OCS116 cluster bacterium
GCGCCAGCCGCGGGGATGAACATATATATAATAAAAGTCACGATAAGGGTGACCAGAAACAGATAGCAAAATTCAATAATATATTCAGGTTTGCTTTTGCTCAAAATTACCGCAATGGTCAAAAATTGCAATATTTTGGTATCATAACAAATTTGTAATATTTTCACGACGGTTTCATTTTGGTTGAGCATGGCAACAAATGTTTCAAAATGAAAACCCAGCATCAGGTCAATGTCATTTAAGGCTTGGTCTTGCAATGGGAAGGGAAGCGTCGCCATTAAATAAGATGTGACGAGCAAAAAACTAGAGGTCACTACAAAGAACATGATGGCGCCAGTTAAAGCCACAATGTTTAACCTTGGGCGAACAAAACGATAAAATAGATTCACCACACCGCAGACAACCACGACATATATGGGGGTGGCATATTCATTAAAAACAATTGTTATATTGCTAAACTTTAACCAAATTGCATTTATTATCCCAATGATTAGTAAGGTTAAATAAAATGGTTTTGTAAGAAGTGGGTCTTTAATCATGAGCACCTAGTGGTTCAAAATAACAATAAAACTCACTATAAATAGTAATTATAAGCGCTTGATTAATTTTTAGCTAATATCATTTGCGCAGCCTTTTCGGCAATCATAATGATCGGGGCATTGGTATTGCCACTGGTAATGTTGGGCATAATAGAACCATCGGCAATGCGTAGGTTTTGTAGGCCATGCACACGCAATTGGTCATCAACCACCGCCATGTCATCACTGGCTTTGCCCATTTTGCAGGTGCCAACCGGGTGGAAGATGGTGGTGCTAATGTCGCCGACCAGTTTTAACAATTCTGCATCCGAGACGATTTCAGCACCGGGCTTATATTCACGGGGGTTAAACTCACTCATCACTTTGGTCTGCATCAACTTCCGGGCATGCTTTATACTATCAATCGCCACCTGTTGGTCAGCTTCATGGCTTAAATAATTGGCTTTAATTATAGGGGCGTCATTGACATTATTACTGGTAATCTTCACATAGCCGCGGCTCTTGGGGCGCAAGTTGCAAACCGAAATGGTGACCGCTGAGAATTTATGCAATGGCTCACCAAATTTTTCCAAACTCAATGGCTGCACATGATATTCGATATTGGCACGGTCATGCGCGTCTGACGATCGGGTGAAAATACCAAATTGGCTCGGCGCCATAGATATCGGGCCAGATCGTTTGAAGACATATTCCACGCCGATTTTCATCTTGCCCCATAGGCTTTTGGACATATCATTTAAGGTTTGCGCCCCGTCCAATTTAAATATGGTTCTAATTTGTAAATGATCTTGCAAATTTTGGCCAACACCGGGCAATTGATGCACAGGCTCAACCCCAACAGCATGCAAAAACTCAGCGTCACCAATGCCCGAAAGTTGCAATATTTGCACGCTGCCAATAGAGCCAGCCGAAACGATAATCTCGCCATTGCTGTGTGCGGTTTTCATCACGCCGTTCACCTCATAGCTTACTGACGTTGCCACTTTATCGGTCAGGTTTATCTTATGCACCGTCGCTTGCGTCACAATGGTCAAATTATCACGATGCTTAATTGGGTCTAAAAACGCCCGCGCGGCACTGTAGCGCGAGCCATTAATTTGGTTCACATCAAAATATCCGCAGCCTTCATTGTCACCATCGTTAAAATCATTGGTGGTCTCTATGCCAATTTCATTGGCGGCTTGTTCAACATGATTTAGAATATCCCAACTTAAGCGCTGTTCCACCACGGGCAGTTCGCCCAATTGGCTGTGGTTCTGGTCTTTTAAGCGGTGGTGGTTCTCACTTTTTTTAAACAGAGGTAGAAGATTGTCCCACCCCCATCCCTGATTGCCAAGGTCTCGCCAACCATCAAAATCTTGGCGCTGGCCACGGCTGTAAATCATGCCATTAATGGCGCTGCATCCGCCTAGTACTTTGCCGCGCGGGTAGGGCAAGGAACGGCCATTCAAACCATCATCCGGTGCGGTGTTATATCCCCAATCTATCACCTTGTTGGACATAAAGTATAAATAGCCAACCGGCACTCTAATCAAGGGGTGCTTGTCTTTTTTGCCAGCTTCAATGAGTAAGATTTTGTATTTGGGGTTGGCCGAAAGCCGATTGGCCAAAACACAACCAGCGCTGCCCGCACCGATGATTATATAGTCCCAATTTTCACGCATCATTGCCCCTTATTTTTGCCTGAGTGGGGCATAATTTTTGGTTTAAGTCAATGGTCAGAAGTTCTACCACTATGGTTTTAAACCCTATAATTTATTGCATTGTTTTTTGCGACTGTTAGGTTTGGGTTAATCATACCGACAAATAGAATTGAATAGATTGGCTGGCAGTTTGTCAAATTAACTGGTTGTAAAATAATTTAATTTAGATTTTAGCCAATAAACATGAGGGCCCCCACACATGCTTGAGAAATTGACAAAATTAGCCGAAGTTGAATCCAGCGAAAAACGCCGCGAATTAATGTCCGGCATTGCCACATTATTCATTTCCAATAAAGACAATATCAGCGACAATGAGAATAGCCTATTTGGCGACATTCTGATGAAATTGCTGAATGTTATGGATGAAGCTGATAAAATTAATATTTCCAATGAATTTGCCGAAACTCACAATGCGCCGGTCGGTTTTGCTATGGCTTTGGCCAACGAGACTGCAAAAGTTGCGGCGCCGATTCTCACCAAATCTAAAGTATTTTCAGATCAAGATTTGATAGAGATTAGTCAAAATTCAAGTCAAGACCATCGATTGGCCATTTCTAACCGCGAACATATCAGCAGTGATGTGACCGACTCGCTGATTAGCTTTGGCGAAAATGTGGTTTTGCGCTCAATTTCGGTCAATGAAGGTGCCGAAATTTCCGATGTGGGTCTGCGCAAAATGGTTGAGCATTCAGAGGGCGACAAAACCTTATTGTCGAACATTATCAACCGCGATGGGCTGTTTGACCGGTTAAAGAGTGTGGTCAAAACCCTAGCCAAATCTGCGCAAATGCAATTGACCCGGTTGCTGGCTGACGAAAACCCTGAAAAACTATCGGCTTTGATGCAAACCGTCAATAAACATTTGGCCAAAGACCGTTTGGGCAAACGAGTCGATCAGATACAGGCAAAAAGCGATTTGCAACATATCGCTGATGGTACATTAGATAAAGACGATGTGATTATGGATTTTGCGCGCAAAGACAAGCCGTTAAAAATTGCTACATTATTTGCTTCATTTTCTGATCTGGACGAAAAATACATTGCCAATAGCATGCTGCAAATTAATCCTGATGCGTTGATTGTGATGTGTAAATCGGCTGAAGTTGGCATTGCCGCGGTGCGCGAGATTGGCGAAATGCGGTGCCGCATTTTAAGAACGCCATCTTCATCGGTCGAAAGATTTGTCAAAGAATTTATAGATTTGGATGAGAATGCGTCACAACGCACCATGCGGTTTGTGAAATTACAAGTGAATTTAAAAGACAAAGCCCAAGCGTAATCAATTCATCATTCTACCAGAATGAAATGACTGTCGGTCGCGGCTTTGCGCTGTGCCAATAATGGCGCGTAAAGCGCGCTTCCATACCAATCCATAGCTTGTTGTTTGTCGGGAAATTCGAGCATCACAATGCGTTGGCAATCCGCAACGCCCTCTAAAGTGGTTATGTGGTCAGAACTGGCTAAATAACGCCCGCCAAATGCCGCAATAGAGGCGGCGGTTGGCTGTTGATAGCCGTGCATGGCATCGGCATTAATGTCATTTAAACGCGCTATAAAATGCACCACCATATAATTCCCCTTATAGGTTTAATATAAGGGGATGATAGCCGCTACCAATCTTCTCGTCCAAGTAATTTTTCACCCAATGGGTTTAATTTTGCTGGGCCATATTTGGTTTTCTCCCATTCGCGCGGGTCACCGGGGAAGGCACTGCGCGGTGGTGTGTCACAATTTTCAAACGAGCTGACCCGCGCGGCTTTAAATTCTGTATTTTTAGGCTCAGCCGGGAACATGCTTATATATTGCGCCATACGCACCTTATCGTCCGATATATTGGGCGCAACACCATGAGCTAATAATGAGTTGAAAATCAACAAATCACCCGGTTCTAATTCAACCTTAATCGGCGTTAAACCTTGCATATCTGGGAAATAACTATGCCGGTCTTCGGGTTGAGTTTTGACCCATTCTTCAAAATGTTCAAATAAATATGGCACGCATTGAAAACCACCAATTTCACCATCACCAGTTTGGTGCACCAGCGATAGGACACCTTGCACACTTACGGCAGGCACGTCTAATTTGCTGTCAACATCCCAATGGATGAAACCATCAGATTTGCGATTGCCTTTATTGGGTGTGTTTAAATTGGCGCGGTCAATGGTCACCCAAAGCTCTTCCTTGTCCCAAATGTCAACAAAAGCATCGTAAACTTTTTGCTCACTCCTATTGTCCCATAAGGTTTGGTTGTGATAAATCTCCACCATACCGGCATTATTCAGCTCTTTCATCGCATGTTCACGCCGTTGTTCGGCATACCATGTGCTGATGTCATCAGGGTCTTTGTCTTCAAATTCCCAAAGCATGGCTTTTAAGGCTTCGACCTTTGCTTGTGGCACCACATTTTTCACCACCACATAACCCTTTTGTTGCCAATCGGCAAAATCTTGCGCAGATAAAATTCTAAGCGGTAGTTTTTTTTCAATGTCTTTTAGCTGCGTTAGCGCCACTTCACTAATTCTGTGGCCAGCGCGTTTTTCCGTGGTGGCGTCAATAATGTCTTGCATTTTCGTTTCCCTTTTCAATTGCCCATGCTTGATATAGGTCAAGTCTAGCGGGCAATGTAGCTTGCATGTTGTGGTTTTTCGTCTAATATCAATACTATTCGGGCGTTTGTACTCATTAATTGTAGAATATTGAGCGATGAAACTTAATTTAGAAAAAATCCCCCCAGCAAAAACCTCATCATGGATGATGATGAACCGACAGTTAGAGGATGCCATCCCATTTGATTGGCATCATCACAAAGAATATGAACTGACCTTAACCCTCAATTCACGCGGCCAACGTTATATTGGCGATCATATTGGTGAATATAGTGATGGCGATCTGGTGTTGCTTGGGCCCAACTTGCCGCACACATGGCATTCCAACTCAAAAATAAACCGAGAAAAACCCCATCATGTTATCGTTATGTGGTTCACCCATGAATGGGCAGAAAATCTATTCGCCGCCATGCCCGAATTGCAAGTGATGGAAAATTTGCTCAAACGCGCCTGCCGCGGCGTGTTGTTTTCGGCCAAGGCAAGGGGAGCATTGCGTGCATCTATCATGTTGATGATAGATCAACCCGAGGCCGAAAAAACCATCAATTTAATGACGATTCTGCAAAAACTCAATATGGATGCCGAATTTGAGAGCCTCGCCAGCCCGATATATGCCGAGCAAAATATAAACCCAGCAGAGCATATACGCATCGACCGGGTGTTGGAATATATTCACACCCATTATCATCAAGAATTAAAGATTGATGACTTAGCCAATCTAGCCGCCCTAAGCCATTCGGGCTTTTACCGCATGTTCTTACGCTACACCCATCACAAGCCAAGCGATTACATCATCCGTTTGCGCATCGGCAAAGCCTGCGCCCTGCTTATCGAAAGCCAAAAACCCATAGCCACCATAAGTGACGAGGTTGGTTTCTATTCGCTTGCCAATTTCAACCGCCAGTTCAAACGCATAAAATCCCAAACCCCGCGTGAGTTTAGAAGAGGGTATGGGGCTTAGTGCAATGATGATTTTGATGTTTTTTGAATATAATGCACTTGCCTTAACTCGCATTAACTGTCCGTAAATTTTCAGTCCTTATAGTATTGTTATAGTAAACATCAAATTTTATATTTCATAGGGGGAGGAAATATGAGTCACAACTCAAAAATTATTGATTATTTCTATCGTGAGTTCAAAGACTGTAATATTGATAAAATCTATAGTGTTGTTTCGCCCGATTTTGCTTGTTACGTAAATGGTGGCGAGAAGCTGAGTTATGAAAAATTGGCTGAACGTATGGGGCATACAAAAAACGGCGCCACTGTGACCGGTGAAGATATGGTTTCAGGGGATGATATCCACTTTAGTGCTGAATTTGAAGTGCAGACGATTGATGGTCGCGGTGAAATGAAAAGTGCCTTTGGCTTTATTGAAGCAAAATTATGCCGAGGACTTATCGAAAGCTTAAACATACATTATCATGCATCAGACGTCGAAGTTGAAGAATTCCGTGACCTGATAAAAAACAATGCTTCGGTAATGGTTTAGATTCAATGCGTAAAATTTAATGAGCAACTCACCATGGTCAGTTGCTCATAGCCAAGGTTTTAAACACAAGCCGACATGCCGCCATCAACATAAAGCGTGATGCCGTTCACATAGGTAGACGCATCGGACGATAAAAAGATCGCCGCGCCCACAAGCTCTTCAA
>NVUS02000103.1 GCA_002402005.2 OCS116 cluster bacterium
AAACATGAAAGCAAAGAGCAAAAACGCGCCAGAGTGATTGCCATCACCTCAACTCTGCCCAAAGAGGGCAAAACAATCACCGCATTGTCACTGGCGCGGTCATACGCCCTAACCGGCGAAAAAACCATTTTGGTAGATTTGGATTTTCGCCATCCGGCCATATGTGAACATCTTGGCCTTGAGAAACAATATGGCCTGCAAGATTTCATCCGAGATGATGCGGATATGTCGAAGCTTAACGATCTATTGCATATCGAGGAAGCCACCGGGCTTAACATTGCCCTGAGCGGAGTGCCGCAAAAAATGGCGACCGACATTCTCATCCAATCGGCGCGGTTAGATGCGCTATTAGAGACATTTAAAACCGAATATGATGTCATCATTATCGACACACCACCAGTTGGCTTGGTGGTGGATACCCAAATCATTGCCCAAAAAGTTGACCAACTTGTCTATGCCATTAAAGACGCCGCCACCAGTCAGAAACATATATTGACCGGCATCAACCACATCAAACTTGCCCAAAGCGATCTGCCAATCCTAACCGTCATCACCCAACAGGATGACCGGCAAACCGCTTATGACGGCATGTACGGTACGGAATATTCATATTATTATAACCAGTGAATTTAAATTCGGCAAGAAATATGAAAACTCTTATAAATCAATATTTTAAATTTATATTTCCATTGCTGATATTTTTATTGTTGGCCCGCGAGACGGCGATTTTAATCGCCACTCCCGACGAGTATTATTTAGAAGATGTGAGCTTTTTTGCACCGGCTCTGATAAAAGCGGATCGCCAAAAAGCCAGCTTTTCCGACCAGCTCTCGGTCTATATTTCAAATCGAAAATTGGTGCATATTCGCTATAAAACCTGCGTGCAAACTCTCAATCGATACAGGATATTTGACCCACAAAAATCACCAGCACAAAGGCAAAAATGCATCCAAATGTTAAATGCTGCACTCAAAGCCGCGCCAGCCTCGCCATTGATTTGGCTCGAGCTGGCTAGCCTCTATACCCAGCAGAAAAACCTCGCTGGGCAGATGAATCAGTCATTATTTAACGCATGGCAAATTGCCAAACATCAGGCTTGGGTTGGCCAGCGGCGCATTACATTTAGCCTAAACAATTGGGCTAAATTGTCGGATGCTAATAAAATCCATGCCAAGGCTGATTTTATGCATTTCAGCCCCCGCAATCGCGGCATCATTAAAAGCCTTGCCCAGCAATATTTACAAAATCCGATCGCCAAACCCATTGCCGCGGCGTGGATTGCAGAGTCACCACTAAAAACCCAAAAACAATTTGTCGGTTATGTTCGTGCCGCGCGGTGAAGCCATCACAATATTGTCCATTCAATACACTCAGCATCAGCCAAAGCCGCATTAAAAATAACTGCCTTTTTGAATGTTGCGGCGGTGAATAACGAGCCGCCCAAAGCCGCACCAAAAGTAACCGTTTCAAAATCCGCCGCCGTTAAGACCCGGCTGGCATTTTTTGTGATGCGCAATGTGCCGTTTAAAAATAATTTAAACTCATCGCCAGCCCACGTAATCACGAGTTTATTGTCACCCGCCAGCAGGGTTGTGGTGGATGAATAGACATTGCCGCCATAGCTGCATTTTATCTGCACGCTGTTGGTGGAGTTGCAATAAATATTCAACCCTTTTGTGCCACCAGATAAGCTTAGCAACCGATCGCTGGTATCAAAATTGTGCAAATTAAACTCAATCAATATGCCGCCAGCATCCAGCCCCAGCGTTGATATGTCGGATTCGGCGTAAATTTCGGCGCAACTGCCGGTCGCATTTTCGGCGGTGACAATTGGGTCGTTGGCATAAGCGCCAGGCTCGAATTGCGGGGTGTAAATGCGCAGGGTTAGATCGATGATTTCATTGGCGGCAACCACTAAATATAGCGGGTTCACGTCGCAAATTACGGGGTTTGATCGTGCTATGGTTTCAACCTGCACCAGCCGGGTGAACTCAGTCACATCATCAGGCCTGTTTGATGCCGGGTTGTCTGTGCCATCAGCGCCATAAATGTCTAGCTGTGCAACAGATGCATCAGCCGGCCATTGCCCCGCTACTTTTTTATAATGGTTGGAAAACGCCCAATCCTCCGCATTGTTAACCGCCACGGCATTTGCTGATTGAATATACGGGTAAGCCACGCCGCCGCCATTGGTCAGGCTGTATTTCATCTCAAAATACGGCAATCCATATTCTACCCCCACGGCCAAAATTTCGAACTGCCCACCCGTTGCATTATATGTCCAGCCCGTTGGTAGGCTGCCTGCTGCGCCCAACACTCCAACACTCGCGCCTTGCATGCCAGTGCTGAGTAGATGATTGGTCACTTGCGGGCCGATTTTCATGCCCAAATTGGTTTGCGCCACGTCATCGGCGATAAAATTATGATATTCGCCCTGCGCATTGACCATCAACGCATCGGAGGCGCGGGTATAAGTTAGTTGGTCAGCAATGTGGCCAAAATCGGTTTTGCTGGCGATGCGGTCGCGCTCAAAATTATAAATCCGCGCTCCGTGATTAAAAAAATCTAGGTCATGGCGGCGTTTGCGGTTCATTGTCATTAAATTCATAATCATCTCCGTAAAAGCTAAATGATAATTTGGCTTTAGACGCAGGGCATTACTTTTTTAGCGTGATGAACCTATATGGTCTTGATGACGACTTGTGCTTCATCGCATAATTTACACACAGTGGCCGAAGGCAGCTTGTCGGTAAAAAACATATCCAGCTCGGTTAGCGAGACAATTTTAACCGGCGCGCTGCGCTCAAATTTACTATGGTCAGAAACCAAAAATGCCTTGCGCGCATTGTGAATAATCGCTTGGCTGACTTTGACTTCTCTAAAATCAAAATCCAACAGGTCGCCATCTTCATCCAGTGCCGATGTGCCGATCACTGCGTAATCAACTTTAAATTGCCGCATAAAATCGGCCGTCACTTCGCCAACCAAACCACCATCAGCCCGGCGCAAAATGCCGCCGGCGACAATCACCTCGAAGTTAGAACCATTGCCCAAAATATTGGCCACATTCAAGTTGTTGGTGATGACCATAAGATTGTTATGTTTGAGCAATGCCCGCGCCACCGCCTCGGTGCTGGTGCCAATGTTTAAAAATAACGAAGCGCCATCGGGTATATGTTGCACACAGATTTTGGCAATGGCTTCTTTGGCATCTGAGGCCAAGGCGCGTCTTTCTTCATAGCCGATATTTTCGATGCCTGATGCCATAATCGCGCCGCCATGCACACGGCGCAAAATGCCGCTGTCACACAGCTCGTTTAAATCTTTGCGGATGGTTTGCACGGTCACATTGAAACTTTTGGACAGGCCATCAACCGTCACTTTGCCTTGTTTTTGAACAATATCCAAAATTTCGCTTTGGCGGAAGTTTTGCACCATATCTGTCTGACCTTAAAGCTATTTTTTCATGTGTATAAACCCAATTATAGGCCAATAATCGCGCTTGAACAAGCGTCAAAACGAAAAGAATCGAAATAAAACGAAAATAAACATTGCCCAAACGAACATTCCCTGTTAGTTTTTCGAAAAACAACGTCAGAGCTTGGGAGGGCAATATGACGCTCTCATCAGCACAAGATACATCAGCACAAGGCAATCAAGAGCAAGCCGAAACAGTCGACCTATTCATCATTGGTGGTGGTGTAAATGGCTGCGGCATTGCACGCGATGCAGCCGGCCGTGGCTTAAGCGTCACTTTGGCCGAAATGGGTGATTTGGCCGGCGCAACCTCATCGGCATCGACCAAATTATTTCATGGTGGCTTGCGTTATCTCGAATATTTCGAAGTGCGTTTGGTGCGCGAAGCGCTGATTGAACGCGAGACCCTGTTGCGTGCCATGCCACACATCAGCTGGCCGATGCGCTTTGTTCTGCCTTATCATAAAGACATGCGTTTCGAAGGCGAAACCTCAGTCTCGAAATTGCTTAAATATATCATGCCGTGGATGAAGGGTCGCAGACCGGCATGGCTCATTCGCATGGGATTGTTTTTATACGACCATCTCGGCGGTCGTAAAATATTGCCGGCCACCAGCACGGTAAATCTCGCTACCGATCAGGTTGGCAAACCGTTGCAAGATAAATATAAAAAAGCTTACGAATATTCGGATTGTTGGGTGCAAGATAGCCGCTTGGTGGTGCTCAATGCCCGCGATGCGGCACAGCGCGGTGCGACCATTAAAACCCGCACCAAAGTGGTTACGGCTACCCGCATGGGCGATCATTGGCGCATAGAACTCAAAGCCGAAGGCCAAGATGAGTTGGAAATCATCACCGCCAAAGCCGTGGTTAACGCGTCTGGCCCATGGATTGCCGAAGTCATTAGAAATGTCGCACATATAGAAACCAATGAAGGTGTGCGCTTGGTGCGCGGCAGCCACATTGTGACCAAAAAATTATTCAATCACG
>NVUS02000104.1 GCA_002402005.2 OCS116 cluster bacterium
GGCACACGCCGCCAAAGTTGCATGGGGTAAAACCTCGCCAGCCGGGCGCGCAGCTGTATTACACGCCATAGCCAATAAAATGGAAGAGAATCTAGAATTGTTGGCAGTCGCCGAAGCCTGGGATAATGGTAAGCCGATTCGTGAAACATTGGCTGCTGATATACCGTTGGCTATTGATCATTTTAGATATTTTGCATCGTGCATTCGTGCCCAAGAAGGCTCGTTAGCCGAGCTGGATGATGGCACTGTGGCATATCATTTCCACGAACCACTGGGTGTGGTTGGGCAAATTATCCCATGGAATTTCCCGATTCTAATGGCAGTTTGGAAACTCGCACCGGCCTTGGCAGCAGGCAATTGCGTGGTGCTAAAACCGGCAGAGCAAACCCCGGCAAGCATCATGGTTTTGATGGAATTGATTGGCGATTTATTGCCTGAAGGTGTGCTCAACATTGTCAATGGTTTTGGCGTTGAAGCCGGCAAACCATTGGCGAGCAATAAACGCATTGCAAAAATTGCGTTTACCGGCGAAACTACAACTGGCCGGCTCATCATGCAATATGCATCGGAGAATCTAATTCCGGTGACTTTGGAACTTGGTGGTAAATCACCCAACATATTCTTGGCGGATGTGCTGGACAAAGATGATGATTTTGCCGACAAGGCGCTAGAGGGTTTTACTCTATTTGC
This sequence comes from OCS116 cluster bacterium, assembly GCA_002402005.2. Taxonomy (GTDB): domain Bacteria; phylum Pseudomonadota; class Alphaproteobacteria; order Rhizobiales; family OSC116; genus OCS116. The sequence goes on from NVUS02000104.1 coordinate 691, forward strand.
GTTTAACCAAGGTGAAGTTTGCACCTGCCCATCACGCGCATTGGTGCAAGCCAGTATTTATGATGACTTTATGGCCAAAGCCATTGCTAGAACCGAAAAAATTGTTAAAGGCAACCCGTTAGATTTAAACACTATGCTAGGCGCACAAGCCAGCAGCGATCAGTTTGAAAAAATTCTATCTTATATGGACATTGGCAAACAAGAGGGCGCCAAATTGCTAACTGGTGGCAAGGCTTTGCAGTTAGATGGAGATTTAGCTGGTGGATATTATATTGAGCCGACCATTTTTGAAGGTGACAATAGCATGCGTATTTTCCAAGAAGAAATTTTTGGGCCCGTGGTGGCGGTGACAAAATTCACCGATCGCAACAATGCGTTGGAAATTGCCAATGATACATTATATGGCTTGGGTGCAGGCTTATGGACGCGCGATGGCCAAACAGCCTATAAATTAGGCCGTGCCATCGAAGCCGGCCGTGTATGGACCAATTGTTACCATTTATACCCTGCACATGCGGCATTTGGTGGTTACAAAAACTCAGGCATTGGCCGTGAAAACCACAAAATGATGCTCGACCATTACCAACAAACCAAGAATCTATTGGTTAGCTATGACGCCAAAGCCCTTGGTTTTTATTAGACTTTAGATTTGGCACATGTTCCCCCTAGACCTTCCATAGATTTCTATGGAGGGTCGAATGAGGTGAAAGGTAAAACAATGTTGCAAAAAGTGAAATCGTTGCCGGCGGCCAATGAATTGATTGCCAAGCTCAAGAATATTCATGGTGATTTGATGTTTTTTCAATCCGGCGGTTGTTGTGATGGCAGTGCGCCAATGTGCTATCCATTGGGCGAGTTTAAACTTGGACAGAATGATGTGCATTTAGGTGACATTGAAGGTTGCCCATTTTACATTGCCTATGACCAATATGAATATTGGAAACACACTCAATTGATCATTGATGTGGTGAAAGGCCGCGGCGCGGGGTTTTCGCTCGAAGCACCAGAAGGTATGCGTTTTCTCACTAGATCTAGAGTTTTTTCAGTTGATGAATTGAAGCAGTTATAAATTAAAGCCAATTACATATGCCTAGACATGATCTGTTGCGTGAACCTATGTATTCGCGTCAACCAGACCCTCAACTCTTGTCAAATTGATGTGAAGCCTGTAGATAAGAAATATGACCATATTAATTGCTATGAGCACCAATGATTTTGATCCGACCGAGGTTGGAATCCCATGGAAAATTTTGCACGATGCAGGGCAGAACATTTGTTTTGCCACTGATAGCGGTAAAGCAGGACAATGTGACCCGCGGATGATTAATGGTGATGGATTTGGCATCTTAAAACCTTTGCTCATTGCGCAAAAGAATGCACAATTGGCTTACCAAGAAATGCTAGATGACCCAGCCTATCAAAAGCCGATCTCTTATGATGACATTGAGGTTGATGATTTCGACGGTCTACTGTTGCCCGGGGGGCACGCAAAGGGGTTAATTCCTTATTTGGAATCAACCATATTGCAAAGTAAAATTGTTGATTTTTTTGCAGTTGATAAACCTGTTGGCGCTATATGCCACGGGGTCATTGCCGCGTGTCGTGCTCAAAACCCCAAGACAAGAAAATCTGTACTTTACGGTCGAAAAACCACAGCTTTGTTAAAGCGACAAGAAATGTTGGCATTCCAACTCACTCGCATTAATTTGGGTGATTATTACCGCACTTACCCCATGACGGTGGAAGATGAAGTGACCGCAATGCTCGAAAGTCGGGATGATTTTTTTCAAGGGCCAACACCATTGTTACGCGACAATATGCATCATCTTTCACGTGGCTTTACGGTGCGAGATGGCAATTACCTGTCAGCTCGCTGGCCGGGTGATGCGCATAAGTTTTCGCTAGAATTTTTGGCGATGATGAGAGAAAATCATTCTTAAAGGTGAAGGTTGCTCAATTGGGCAAATAGACCTGAGACGATAAGTGGTTGTGGCCTTCAAAGTCCCTGGCTCTCACAAATTTTGAAAGCTATTTTGCTTTAGGTTGCCTTGTGGATCTGAAATCTCAAAGAAGGCCTTGCATAATGTTTCCAGATGGTAGGAAGGCATATAAACAAACCAAGCACATTCACCTTGAATTGGCGCGGTGCATTGGTTTAAATTGAATGTGTTTCAATTAAGCTTAGAATGTGTGCGGCCATCTCATTATAGGGTGTCAAAATCCCGTGTTTTTTGCCGAGACGCGCGATGACGCCGTTACGCGCATCCCACTCCATAGGAAGTTTGGCGACAAGGTCAGCATGCAGGGAATTCATAGATCCATCGGGTGCGGTGATTTGGCTGGCAACCACTTGCTCAATGATTGCATCTTCAATGGTGGCACCTTCGGCCCGCCCAACGGCAATGGTCTCGCGTATTAAATTGCGCATAAGGTCTGCCGCTTTTGGGTTGCAGGCAATGTTACCGGGTTGATTGACCAAAGCCGAAATGGCACCCGGGCTGTTTATGCAGAGTTTTTTCCAAGCGGCGCTTGTCCAGTCATCGGTGAGTGTGATTATGATATTGTCGGTCGAGAGTTTGTCACTTAGAAAAAGACTGGAAAATTGTTGCGACAATTTATTGTCGGGCACGGTCATCAGAATATTTGCTTTCTGGACTATTTCTCCCGGTGCGATCCGTTCGGCAGGGCAGTCAATTATAACCGGAACAATGCGTTCCGCTGGAATGAAAGGAGCAAGATTTGCAATATGCTCAACCCCGTTTTGCGCAATGGCAACTTTTGTATCCGCGTGGCACAATTGCGCAAGCCAGGGCGCTACAGAGGCAACTTGATAGGCTTTTGTGGTCACAATGACCCAATCAACCTGAGTGGCTTGCGCGGTGTTGGTGAATACGGTTGGCGTTGATTCAAGTCGACCAAAAGGCGTGTCTACGCTCAGCGTTTCAAAAGACGACCGTGCACAAATAAAAACCTCGTTATCTGATTGTATGGTAAGCCATGCGGCGAGTGTGCCACCTATGGCTCCGGGGCCGATAATTGCAATTGTGGTCATATTGTTGGATCAAAAATTAGAGATTTAAAATTGGCGAATGAGTAATATTACCGTGCTATTGGATATAATCAATCTATAAAGTGTCTTTTCTTCGGCTTATTTAATTCTAGGCGCCGTTCATTATTTGTAGAATTGGATGCCCATATGTGCGTGCTAATATGATCATTCAGTGGAAGGGGAGTGCCGCTTTTGAAATGTAGAGAGAAAAGGCTGTAAAACCACTGCCAGTGAATGCAATAAACCGCTAAATTTATTTCGTCCGTATAATCATTACAAGTGCCGAGTCATTGTTTTCGTAATGATTGGTTTTTGTATATATATGCGTAAACCCGTTGGTTTTGTATAATTTAATTGCGGCCAGATTGTTTTTTTCGACAAATAAACGCATCAATAGACGAGTTGAATTTTTTATCGCATGAGCCAGCAATTTTTTGCCAATTTTTTTACCCCAATATTGTTTGATGACAATTAAGTTATCGAGACTTGTCCAGGGCCGAAAGCGTTTGTTGTTTAAAGCAACATAGCCCGCATATTGTCCATCATATATTGCTATCCAGATCGTCTGGTTGGGGCTATCAATTGCATTTTTGAAGTCAGCTTCATTCAAATTATATGGATCATCTGGAAATGCCAAATTTTGTGTTTCAATAATGTCGATTATATTATCGTAAGTAGCTTGGAGAATTTCAATTCCTTTAATTTTCTGATCAACTTTCAAAATACCCTCCTATATAATTAAATAACATTAAACCAAGTTTTCATGCCACCAGCGGAATGCTCTAGCATGTGGCAATGCAGTAGCCATTTACCAGGATTATCAGCTGTAAAAGCAATTTTTACAGTGCCATTGGGTTTGGTTAAATAAGTGTCTCTCCATGGCTGGCCTATATTTTCTTGATAATCGTTATTTATGACTTTGAAATGATGGCCATGAATGTGAATGGCGTGTCTAAATGATGTATCATTTAGAAAATCTAAAATAATCGTTTGCCCTTTTTTTAGTTCGAAAAAAGGACTATCAGTTAAGTTGGCAATACCGTTAAATGCCCACATTTGTTTACTTTCTAAACTCTCCACTATAGATAATTTTCTGCCGTTATATATGGGTGTCTCCATGCTCGACATTGCACCACCTTGGATGATTACATTTTTTTGAAAAGCATTTTTCAAATCTAAGGGTGGCAATTCATTTGGTATTAGTTTGGGCATGTTGAGGGCTAGAGCTGAACTATTTTCTATATGAAAATTGGCAATTTCGATTGGTTCAGCATCACCTATGTCTATGAGTGAAAAACTATCCGTGTTTTTTGGAGACAGAAACAAATCAACCCGTTGTGCGGGGCCTAGAAAAAATGTTGATTGGTCATTGTCAACGGGGGCACTTAGCGCTTGACCATCTAAGCCGACAGTTATTGCCCCCATCTGATTAATGTCAAATGCCATAATTCTGGAATTTGCTGCATTTATCATTCGAATTCGGTAGTTATGATTTAGTTTTAATTGGAACTGAGGCTGAAATTTGCCATTAACAGTCACAAAATTTCCGATCCTACCCGTGAGCGCCCATTCCTTAATTCCACCAATAGTGAGGACTTCCAGTTTTCCTTGCGCATCTAATCTCCAGTCATCAATAATAACCGTAATATCATGTTCTCTGTCAAATAGAGGTTCGGTTTCCTCAACAATAAGAGCGCCATACAATCCCCGCGCGACATGGCTCCAACTCATATTATGCGCATGGTACCAAAAAGTGCCTGCATCAGGGACCGTGAAGCTATAGGTAAATTCTTCTCCGGGTTTTACCGCTTCTTGAGTGAGGCCGGACACACCATCCATTTTATTATCTATGCGGATGCCATGCCAATGAATCGAAGTCGCCTCATCTAGTTCATTTTTAAAAATGATAGTGATTTGGCGGCCTTTTACGGCACGAATTTCTGGGCCAGAAACCATGTCGTTGAATGTCCATAATTCCGAAATGTTTCCATCATTCAAAAAGGAATGATTTGTTTTCACTGCGGTTAGTTGAAAAACATTTTCTTCAACAGTGGCTAAAATAAGCTTTGGCATTGTTGCAGTGGCCAAACTAGCCACTCCAAATTTAACAAAAGATCTTCGAGATAATGTATTTTTTGTCACGCTTAAAACCTTTCATTATTATTTTCAACACTTTATTTTACTTGTTGCTTTAGACTTTTCCTATGAAACTTTAAACCAAGTGTTCATGCCTCCAGAAGCATGTTCAAGCATATGACAGTGCAATAACCACTTGCCGGGATTGTTTGCGACAAAAGCAATTGTAGTTGTGGATTCTGGCCCGATCATAAATGTGTCCCTCCACGCTTGTTCATTGTCAGTAGTTCCGTTGCGGCTTAATATTTTAAAATGATGCCCGTGAATGTGCATAGCGTGCATAAAAGAGGTGTCATTCAGAAAATCTATAATGATAGTTTGATCGCGCTTCACTTCAAACATTGGATTTTCTCCAAGGTTGGCAATTCCATTTAACGCCCATACTTGCTTATTCCGCATGCTGTCCATCATCGACATTCTCTTGCCCCGATAAATCGGTGCGCGCATGCCCGACATGGCTCCCCCCTGTATTTCTATTTTCTGTTTTATGGCATTGCCAATATCAGGTTCTAATAATTTATTTGGCACTAGTTTGGGAACCGGCGGCGGGGCAATTAAATTGGGTTTGATTATAAATTTTGCGATTTCATACGGTTCATTTGATCCTAAATCTATAAGTTTGAAGGGTTCATTTTTTTTCGGCGTGATGAGTAAATCAACCCTCTGCGCAGGGCCAATAATTAATGGTGAATAGTTGATTTTTCTCGGTGAGGCCAATGTCTGCCCATCATATGCAATGATTTTGGCATCAAGTTGGTTGATGTCAAATGCCGAAACTCTAGAATTTGCAACGTTTATAATGCGAATGCGGTAATTTTCATTTTGTTTTAACTTGATTTCGGGACGAAATTTGCCATTCACGGTAATTAAATTACCCAATCTACCGGCATGTGCCCACTCCATCAAACTGCCGAGCGATTTTATGTCTAGCTTACCTTGGGAATCTAACTTCCAATCATCAAGCATAAGGGTAATGTCGTGATCTTTGTCAAATAAAGGTGTGATTTCGTCAACAATTAGGGCACCGTATAACCCCCGTGCAACATGGCTCCAACTCATATTATGTGCATGGTACCAAAAGCTACCTGCGTCTGGAACGGTAAAGGTGTAAATATATTCTTCTCCTGGCAGAACCGCATCTTGAGTTAAGCCCGATACGCCATCCATTTTGTTATCAATACGGATGCCATGCCAATGAATTGATGTGGGTTCATCGAGTTCATTTTTAAAAATAACCGTAATTTCGCTACCTTTGACCACTCGTATTTCTGGGCCAGACACTATATCATTAAATGTCCAAAGTTCTGAATTTGCAGCACCTGAAACCAAAGCGTAATTTGTTTTCTTTGCAGTCAAATGGAAAACATTGTTTTCTGACATTGCCATCACAAGTTTTGGCATTGAAGCGATTGCGACCGACGCTAAGCCAGCTTTAACAAAGGTTCGACGGTTTAATATATTTTGAATCATAGTGATGTTCTATTCTGATAGATTGACGGATGTCGTGAGGGTTGCAGTGGCAATGAAAATTACAATGAGCGCAAGAGTTTCAAGCACCATTGTTCGTTTGAGATTCAACACAGCGGTAGGATATTTTTTATCATCAAAAATAAGCAAAAAAACCGCACCCTCGATTGCGGTGAAACCACTTGTATGAATGATTGTCTTAATTGAAATGAGTGAAATTGACCAAAATTCCAGAACCATGCTTTTGCGCCTTACTTCACAGTGAAACTGAAATTGTTTTTAACGGGGTGGCCATCTTTACCAATCGCACTCCAATTTACCATATACATACCTGACGGTAAGTTGTTGACAACGGCTTCATACATATTCGTAAAGCCTTTGCCTGAAGGCGGTGTAAATTCAATTTCATCGCCCTTAGAATTTTCAATTGAAAATTTCAATATTTTTGAGATTTTGTCGAATTGAACCATGATGGAATCAGGAGAATTCTCCATCATTGCTCCGTCTTGAGGGCTTGTTACCATTGAAGAATGAGCGATTGCACTTGTTGTAAAAGCCAGCCCCAACACCATGAATACGGTGCGCATATATTTTAGGTTCATATTTTATTCCTGTGTTTGATCTAATTTACCAAAGCTACACCTTCTATCAACTGGAAGGACAAGAACTTAATTCTGACAATTTCGTGTTTGAATTGTGATTTTTATGTGAATCCGATTTGCTGTGTTGACATTCCATCCACAGCAACCATCACCTTGTAATAAACCATTTGAAGCAATTTTATTTAATTGCAAATTTTGAAATAAAATTTTCGTGAGGCAGCGTATCAATAAATTGATTCAAGCATTGATTTCTGTTTCAACTCACATTGAGGCACATTTATTTGCTCAAAAAAAGAAATATAGCAAAAATCAGAAAATATCGGGAAAATAATTAAATTGTATTTATTTCATAAAGAATTGAGGAGATTAAAGTGTACAATTTCACCCGAAAAGCATTAAGTCTGTTTTTGGTAATTGCAATGGCTGAAAATGCATATGCAGTATCAAATAGTATAACTGAATGGGATGATGGATTCGATACAGGTGGTCCTTTTACTCAAGCCAATAGTGGCTTTAATAACACCGCAAGTTTTGAAGGAAATGATTCATTAGTCACAAACCTTTTGACGACTCCTTTGCTTAGTCTAGACACGCTAAACGCGATGTTGGTTGCTATAAAAAAATATGAACGAACTGCAAATAACGGTGGGTGGTCAAGACTTAATTCGAATCTGGCAAGAGGAAGAATTAGTGATGATGTGATTAACTTAGGCGTTTGACTGGATGCCAAGTTGGTTAGAAGATTTGTCAGATGCTATACACAAAGATTAGGAGACTTTGGCCGTTTGGGTGCGTTCGGTATTTCCGTGCCCAACATTTGTTTCGCATGGCCCGGCCATGTTCCATTTTATCGACAATGCGCTCAATTGGTTAAGTGTTTCGCGAAGCTCTAAGCCTCGTTCTGTAAGTGTATAGGAAACTTCTGGTGGGATTGTTGGCTTAAATGATCTGGTTACAAAACCAGTATCCTCAAGCTTGCGTAATCTCTCTGTCAACATACGAGACGAGATTCCGGGAACCATGCGTTTAAGTTCTCCAAATCGGACAGTGCCGTTATTGGCCAATCTCCATAATATATAGGTTGTCCAAGGGCCAGAAATAATGCGCAAAAGCTCATCCATAGGGCAGGAGATAGGTGCGTCGGTAAATTTCATTATTAAAAGTTATCCCTTGGTTACGTCAAAATTACCACTAGTTACTTTATGATACCTACTTACATAAAATAATCAAGTTGTTATTTTGGCATTGAACTCAACTAAGGAGAATATAATGGAAAAACAAGTGAGTGTAATTGTCGTGTATCATAGTGGTTATGGGCATACAAAGGTTCAAGCAGAATCTATTTTGGCAGGTGCGCAGTCGGTAGACAATGCAAACGCCAAATTGTTAGATGCGGATTATGCGGCCGCCAATTTAGAAGAATTAGCATCAGCCGATGCAATTATTTTTGGTTCGCCTACATATATGGGCACTGTATCAGCACCTTTTAAAGCGTTTATGGATGCTTCATCGACGGTTTGGATGGAGCAGGGGTGGAAAGATAAAATTGCTGGCGGTTTTACCAATTCATCAAGCCAATCAGGAGATAAAACCGGCACACTACAAACAATGTCTGTATTTGCAGCACAACATGGCATGGTTTGGGTTGGTTTAGATTTACCGCCTGGAAACAACTCAACCGCTGGTTCTGATGAAGCTTTAAACCGTATGGGCGCAAGCTTAGGCGCAATGGCACAATCATTAGCAGATGTTGGGGCAGAGATTAATCCACCTGAATCTGACAGAAAAACCGCACATTATTACGGCGCAAGAATTGCAAAAGCAGCTCTTCGTTGGGCAAAATAACTATATGCAAATGGCCGCTCAATTGTAAAAATTGGGTGGCTTTTTGGCTTAAATGATTCAAAAAATCTTGCACACACAATAGAAATATAGTCAAGAAATATTGCCATGAACAAGTTGAATAGCCACTTTGCGGTTGATTGGCTTAAAAAAATACTGATTTCACGTAAATGAAATGCTACTCAATTAATGACATATATTTTGAGAGGCGCTTCAATGGATTTACATGAAAAGACTTATGAAAAACAGACTTTTGAAAACCTGTCCTTGCCTCAACAAAGTTTGACAGACAAGGAATTTGTCAATTGTATTTTTACGAAATGTGATTTTAGGGATAGTGATTTTTCGAGAAGCACATTCATTCAATGTGAGTTCAGCTCGTGTAATTTATCAAACGTAAAATTAAGCGACAGTCGGTTACAGGATGTGAAATTCATTCAATCTAAGATAGTTGGAGCAAATTTTGCTTCGATTAACAGGCTTATTATTGAGCTTAATTTTGACGATAGCATTATAAATTTCTGCAATTTTGGAGATTTGGATATCAAACGCACTAAGTTCATTTCGTGTATCATGAGGGAAACAGATTTTTTCAAGGCAGACCTTAGTGGGTGTGACTTTGGAAATGCTGACCTACAGGCCACTCGCTTTCAAAATTGTAATTTGAGAAAAGCCAGTTTCATCGGGGCAAAAAATTATTTTGTCGATCCCGTAGATAATAACGTGAGGCAAGCAAAATTTTCTACACCGGAGGTTTTGTCTTTATTGTCAAAGTTTAAAATTGAAATCGTCTAACCACTTAAAACAATAATATATGAGCTGATACATGGAAAATCGTACAATAAATGGCGACATTCGAGATGCTTGTAATGAAGATCAGGCTATCCAACAGCATTTCAACATTCGCTCACCCGAGAATTGGTCATTTGAACAAATGACTTTTACTGATTGTGTTTTTGAAGGTTTGGAATTTTATAATTGTAAATTTACCAGTGCCAAATTTGAAAATTGCCTATTTAAACAAATCACTTTTAATCAATGCGATTTGAGTAAAACCTGTTTTAATAATTGCAGAATAGAAGAGAGTGAGCGGAATAATCTGGTATTTCGCGACTCAAAATTAAATGGTTGCGAGTTTAATGAATGTAGTTTCCAATCGATGATTGTAAAAAACAGTTCGTTGATTGGCGTTTCGATCCTTAAGACCAGTTTTAAAAACTCCGCATTTTATGACTGCACCTTTGCGCGCAAAGCCAAAGGGGTATATTTTAATGGTTTGAATGCATCTAAATCCAAATTGCAGAATATGATGTTGAACGGTAATAATCTATCAGGGCTACAATTTGAAGACTGCGACCTGACGTCTGCAGATTTGAGTGAATGCTCATTTGTTGATACACTGTTCAGTGATTGTCAGCTTAATGATGTCAGCCTTCGGCATTCAACTTTGCACGGTTTGACATTAGAGAGAGTTCAAGTATTTGAAGTGGATTTCGATAAATGCACCTCCATAACTGGTCTGAAAATATCAAAGGATCTGTCTGAACAAATGCTTGCAACCTTTGGAGTTTCAATAGTTTAATCTTAAAGCGCACGAATATGAACTGAGAATCACCTCCGCATTCGAAGATGCGAGAGTTCCGGTCTATTGGATTGGGAAGTGAATATAACCACTAGGTCATGCTGGCTTCCAGATTGTTATTCGGTAGGAAATTTTACCACTCATAATTCATGTACTGGCTACCCTGATCGGAGAGGGTGATCACTTTTGACTTTGGGTTGCGTCGCCAAACGGCCATTAAAAGAGCGCTTAGCCAACTCTGCTCAAGAGTGGCTAAAGCGTCTTCTGTATCCAATAATTATAGTTTAGGGCATGTAGTTTTGATTTGCCGGGTCTGTCAGAAAGATTGTGTAATTAGCATTTATTGATTAATTTTAGAATATTGGGATATTTTATAGTTACGCCTGATATTTGAAGTTAGATCGGAGAATGTTATGAAGCAGACAAAGAAATCGAATAATGGGATACCACCCAAATTACTTGAAGTTCTTTTAGAGCATAGTGATGGCCATGAATTATTTGGACGTGATGGATTTTTTCACCAATTAAAACAAGATCTTGTTAACGGCATTTTAGAAGGCGAGATGGAACATCATATCGGTTATGAGAAGCATGA
>NVUS02000105.1 GCA_002402005.2 OCS116 cluster bacterium
ATTGAGCGGTTTGCGGCCGACGTTTCGCACGAGTTGAAAAACCCGTTGACCAGTTTGCGTAGCGCGGTCGAAACCTTGCCGATTGCCAAAAGTGCCGAAAACAAAGCCCGCTTGATGGAAATTATTCTGCAAGATGTCCAGCGCTTGGATCGGTTGATTACCGACATTAGTGATGCCTCGCGCTTAGATGCTGAATTGGCACGAGAAGAAAAAGAAATTGTTGATTTAAAAGCTTTGTTGGAGACTTTGGTGTTGATTGCCAATGAGACCAAAAAGAATGGTGAAGCGGAGATTGTGCTCGACATTACCGAGCCGACCGCCAATTTATATGCAGGCAAAGACCCGTTTTTAATTGCCGGGCATAACATTCGTTTGGGACAGGTGGTGCAGAATATCATTGGCAATGCGCGTTCGTTTGCGCCCAAAAATAGTGAAATTGATGTGATTATGCGGCGCATGGGCGCGTATATTTTTATCGATATTTTGGATAGCGGCACCGGCATTCAGGCCGAGGATGTTGATCGGATATTTGAACGGTTTTACACTGACCGGCAACATATGATGGATGTTGACCCGGATAAATATGTGCAGCAAGATTTTGGCGACAATTCGGGGCTTGGCCTGTCAATTTGCAAACAAATTATTGAAGCGCATCAAGGCACTATATCTGCTGAGAATATTGTGGTAAATGATCAGATATTGGGCGCGAAGTTTTCGATTAAATTGCCCGTTGGATCTGTGGCGAAAGCAACTTAATGCCCCAAAATACAACTGAGATTATAGATAGCAATAGCCACATTATGCATGCCACCAGCATATTTTTGGATGGTTTTGGCATTTTAATTGGCGGGCCTTCGGGCATTGGCAAATCGGCTTTGGCGCTGGATTTGTTGAATGATGCGCATGGGTTTGACTATGTATTGCTTAACAGTGGTAGTAATTTGCTTATTGCGGATGACCAAACTCACATTGGCCGTGATGAGCGCGGTGCGATAGCTAAAATAGTGGCGCGTTGCCCGCAAAATATTGAAGGCATGCTTGAAGTGCGCGGCCTTGGCATTATTAAAGTGCCGTTTAAATCGCCAGCGCCGATTGATTTATATGTAGAGATTGTTGACCAGCTGCCTGAGCGTATGCCTGAGGCGAAGGATCAGTTTCGGTATATTTTGAATGTTAAGACGGCTTATATTCAGATTCATAAGAATGATCGGTTGGCGAAGGCGCGGGTTAGGGCGGCTTTGTATGCTCATACACGGGCGAAGCTGGTTTAGGTTTATGCCTGGTTGCGGCGTACTCCTGCCTAGGCTCTGGAAGTTTGCTTTTTTGTTTGGCACTGCGTGCGTTCGCTCCGCTCTCTAGCTTAAGCCACTCAGCCGCTGATCAGCGGTGGAAACACCACCCAACCTGACCGCATTACGCTTAGTCAGCGCGAATATGCCGAAATTTCGAATTTAGGTGCGCGACATTCATGCCGAATTTGCCGTAATAAAATCTTTCGTGGGAAATAGGTCCGAAGCCCTTGGGCTGAGGCAAGCGCAACCGCGCGTCGCCGTTAGGCGCAGCAAGCGATGCGGAGCATCGCGCACGCAGTGGCCAAATATAAGTAGAGAGGCAAAGCCGAACGAAAAAAAACGGGCGCGCTGTATTTCAAGCTGCCCGTTATAATAATCTTTGGTCTGCCAAAAAAGGGAGGGATTGGCTGATAGAATTTAAAGGAGGGAGGAAAATTCTATCTAGTAACCAGAGATGATCTGTTGAGGCCATTTATCTACTTTTTTCTGCCAACCCACAAACATATACAGCGCATAGGAGCTATGCGTTATGGGAATACCTATGTAACATAATGTTATTTAACTAGAAATTCCATTCTTTGGCTTTAGAAATAAGGAAATCTTTAAATACGCCAACACGTTTTGAGTTGCGTAGCTCTTCTGGGAAGACCAAATAGGTATCAAATTCGGGGGCTTCGATGTCTAATAATATCGGAATTAGGTTGGCGTCATCGATGATATAATCGGGTAGGGCAGCGAGGCCGATGCCATACATGCAAGCGCGTTTTAAGCCATAAACACTATTCATGCTTAAATGTGCCGCGCGTGGGGTGCGCGAATCGCGGCCTAGAGTTTCTAGCCAATTGATGTTTTTATAATAGGTTGGTGCATTGCTGCCATAGGTGAGGATTTTATGTTGATCTAAATCTTGGATCACTTGTGGTGTGCCATATTCGGCCAGATAATCGGGTGACGCATAGATGTGAAAATGTACGGTGAATAATTTGCGGGCAATCAAATCTTGCTGGGTGGGTTGGTGCAGTCTGATGGCCAGATCGGCTTCGCGCATGCCCAAATCAACATCGCGATCGCCCAAAATAACTTTTAGATTGATCTCAGGATATTGTTGCATAAATTCGTTGAGGCGCGGGGTCAGCCAATTGGCGCCGAGCCCTTCTGTGGTGGTGATGGTGAGATCGCCATAGGGTTTTTCGGTGCTGTCTTTGAGGATGTTTTCAGCCATCTTAAGCTTAGAGAATACATCATGTGCGGTGCGGTACAGCATCTCGCCTTGCTCGGTGAGTTTAAGGCCGCGGGCATGACGTAAGAATAATTTGGTTTTGACCTCATGCTCCAAATTGGCGATTTGGCGGCTGACGGCCGACTGGCTCAAATGCAGCTCTTCGCCAGCATGAGTGAAACTGCCCGCAGCAGCAACAGCATGAAAAATGCGTAACTTATCCCAATCCATTTTTTTCCGAGTCCCTAAGCTTGTGGGTCACAATTATGGCGCTAGCCACTCCCTGCTAACTGTGATTCCCTACAGCATATTATTTTTATCGCGTAACGTCAAAGGTTGAGCTTATTCTTGCTCGGCTAAATATTTTTCGACTTCCAATGCGGCCATGCAGCCCATGCCAGCGGCGGTGACGGCTTGGCGATATTTATCGTCTGTTACATCGCCGGCGGCATAAATGCCGGGAATGTTGGTTTCGGTGCTATCGGGCGCGGTGATGAGATAGCCGCCTTGTTTGGTTTCTAGCTGGCCGGTGAACAGGCTGGTGGCAGGGGCATGGCCAATGGCGATGAACACGCCATCGGCAGCAATGGTGCTGACTTGGCCGGTTTTGACATTTTTGATTTTGACGCCCGTGACGCCAGCGGGCATGGCACCGACAATTTCTTCTAATGTGGTATCCCATAACACTTCGATTTTTTCATTTTTCTCGAGGCGGTTGATGAGGATTTTCTCGGCTCTAAAGCTATCACGTCTATGCAAGACGGTGACTTTGGTAGCGAAATTGGTGAGAAAGAGGGCTTCTTCGACTGCGGTATTGCCGCCGCCGACCACGATCACTTCTTTGTTGCGATAGAAAAAGCCATCGCAGGTGGCGCAAGCTGATACGCCAAAACCTTGGAAGGTTTCTTCTGAGGGTAGGCCGAGCCATTTGGCTTGTGCACCGGTGCAGATGATCAGGGCATCGCAAGTGTATTTGGTGCCGCTATCGCCGATTAGCACAATGGGTTTGGCTTTGAGATCAACTTCCATGATGTGATCTGCAACAATATTTGCGCCCATTTTGACCGCTTGGGCTTTCATTTGTTCCATGAGCCACGGGCCTTGAATCTCATCGGCGAAACCCGGGTAATTTTCGACCTCGGTGGTGATGGTGAGCTGGCCGCCTGGTTGAATGCCCATAATGATGGTGGGCTCTAACATGGCGCGTGAGGCGTAAATGGCTGCGCTATAACCTGCGGGGCCAGAACCTAAAATAATGAGTTTTGAATGTGTTGCAGTCATGACAGCTCCTGAATAAAAATATATATTTCTTATGTCGCCTATTCACGCACTGTTTTCAAGTGGTTTATCTTATAATTTTAGCGTTATTGACGAAAATCTATAGCCTTTAGTATCACATATTGAATTTACTTAAAATTTGGGTATTTTATTGTAATATTATGATTCAGAATTGTAATTATATTACAATATATGCTAGTGTTGGGTAACGAATTGAATTGAAGAGGTGTTTATGGTCGCGGTGAATTTGGACGCAACGGATTGGCGGATATTGCAAATATTGCAAAATAATGGCCGTATCACCAATGTGGATTTGGCCAAAATGTTGGGCATATCGCCGCCGCCATGTTTGCGCCGGGTGCGGGCGCTTGAACAAGCCGGCATGATAAAGGGCTACCGCACGATATTGGCCGAAAAACAATTGGGTTTTGACTTAACTGTATTTGCCATGGTGGGGTTGCACAACCAATCTGAAGCGGATTTGTTGGCGTTTGAAGCTTTGGTGAATAGCTGGCCATTGGTGCGCGAAGCCTACATGCTATCGGGTGAGGCTGACTATATATTGAAATGTGTGGCACCGGATTTGACGGTGTTTCAGAATTTTGTGATTGACGATTTAACCGCCGCGCCGAATGTTGACAATGTGAAAACTTCGCTGACCATAAAATGTAGCAAACAAGAGTCTGGTGTTCCGCTTGAATTTGTGAAGCCAGAATGAATGTTGCACCCAAAATAAAAGCCGCTCAGGTAACTGAACGGCTTTGAATTTATAACAGTGCTTAAAATTCTATTTGAATTCAATGCTTAGGACTTCATAGACCTTGCCACCGCCTGGGGTGTTGACCTCGGCGCTGTCCTCAACCTGTTTGTTGATTAAGGCGCGGGCAATTGGAGAGGTGATGGAGATTTTGCCCTGTTTGACATCAGCTTCGGCTTCACCAACAATTTGATAAGTCACTTCTTCATTGGTATCTTCATCGACCAAGCCGACGGTGGCACCAAAGATGATTTTATCACCAGATAATTTGCTGACATCGATAACTTCGGCCAAAGCCAAGTTGGATTCTAGCATTTGAATGGTGGCTTCATTCATGCCCTGATCTTCTTTGGCGGCATGATATTCGGCGTTTTCGGACAGGTCACCATGTTTGCGGGCTTCAGAAATGGCGTTAACAATGGCGGGACGATCGACTGATTTGCGGCGTTTGGCGTCCGCTTGCATTGCGGCATGGCCAGCAATTGTCATTGGGATTTTTTCCATTTTATGTCCTTCGTATTCTATTGGAATGCTAAAAAAAATAAATCCTCGACTGAACGAATCAGTGAGGAATGGATAGCACCGTTTTCTAAATTAGCTTCTAGTGTAGCATAATGAGGGCAAATTGCAATAGCCCAACCTATTCAGTATTTTGAACCATATCGTTTAATTTTTGAGTTGTTTTTGAGGTGTTTTGGGTGTATTTGAGTTGTTTTTGAGGTATTAATGTGTAATCTAGCCTTAAGGGAGATGAGAATGAATGAATTAATTGAGACGATTGATGAACTTGAGGCATTATATGC
>NVUS02000106.1 GCA_002402005.2 OCS116 cluster bacterium
CACGCTATCTATGCCGCCTTCAGACAGCATTTGAAAGCCAGCTTCTATCCACGCAATTTTATTCGAACCTCTATCAGTCATGTTTTGGCCATTTCAGTTATCGCGACATTCTGACGCATAAATACACTTGTGTATTGACTTGTGTCAACATTCGACATATTTATTTTCACATACACTTCTGTATGTTTGTTGGAGAAAATGATGAAATCAAAATGGAATTTGGCCGCGTTTACGGTGATGGCGTTGACTGTGGTGGCGCATGCATTTGGTGGTGGGCCAGAGATTTGGCTGCCGGTTTATGAATCTAGTTTGCCGCAAGTGGTGCGGATCAGCATGGGTTTGGTGTGGCATGGTTTGACAGTGTTATTCATCATCATGGCCGCGTTGAGCTTAGCCGCTTATCTGCGCCCCAAACTATCACTGGGCATTAATTTAAGCCTGGCGCCGATAAATTTGGGCTTTGGCGGTGTGGCGCTTATTTATGGTTTTGTTTCCACAGGTGGTGTGTTGGTATTGCCACAATGGATTTTATTTTTACCGATGGCAGTGTTCACATTTATGGCGCTTAAAGCCATGCAAAAATCGGAGGCGTAATTGATGGGACTTATTTTGGCATTTTTACTTTTCGCCACCGGATGCATTCATCATTTTAGGGGCGGCGGTAGCATATGGGCGCCGATGTTGGTGCAGTGGCAGGACGTCAAACAAAAAAAATTGGTAAAAGGCACGCTTGGGTTTATTTGGCATGGGGTGACTTTGTGGTTTATTGGTATGACCGGCTTGGCATTATACGCTTATGTTACGCCGCATATTGCGCAAGGCATTTATCTGTCATTGGCCATTCAAAACCTGTCTTTTGCGATCATCGCCAGCTTATATGGCAAATTGGTCTATGGTCGGTTTCTGGCCTCTCCACAATGGTTGTTTTTCTGGCCAATTGCTGTCGCCGCCTTTGTTGCGTATAGTGGGGCGATGTAACAAGGGGCAAAATCATGAAATATTTAGGCGTTGGTGTGGCGATTATAGTGGCTGTCGGCCTGTTATTTATGTTCATGTAAGGGGCATTTATGAATGTTTGGGGTTTGCTTACCGGCGGTTTAATTTTGGCCGCCGCCTATATCCACCATGGTTTGGGCACGCGCAAAATCTGGCTGCCGGCATTGGCAAAATTAGATGAGGCACAGGTGAGCCAACGCATTAAAGCCACGTTGGGCTTTATGTGGCACGGCATCACCTTATGGTCTATCGTCATGGGGCTGATGGCAATTTATGCGGTCTTCACTCAAAATTCAGCGCCCGAATTTGCCAAAGCATTTTACTTGTCTATTTGTTTGCTCAATACGCCATTTGCCATTGTCGCCACGCTTTATGGTAAGCTGGTTTATGATAAATTTCGTGCCTCGCCACAATGGTTATTGTTCTGGCCGATCAGCTTCACGTCGTTTTTGGCGTTTATAAGCGTGTGATAGGCCATTTAAACATAGAAATTTGGCGCAAGCTCTGATATGAGAGCATTATGACAGATTATGATATTGATAAAATCCGCAATTTTTCCATCGTTGCACATATTGACCACGGCAAATCGACCATTGCTGACCGCCTGATTCAACTTACAGGCGGCCTAGAAGAGCGCGAAATGCAAGAGCAAGTGCTCGACAGTATGGACATTGAGCGCGAACGCGGCATCACCATCAAAGCCCAAACAGTGCGTTTGGATTATAAAGCCAATGATGGCGAAACCTATATCTTGAATTTAATCGACACCCCCGGCCATGTGGATTTTGCCTATGAGGTGAGCCGTTCATTGGCCGCGTGTGAAGGCTCTTTGCTGGTGGTCGATGCATCGCAAGGTGTGGAAGCGCAAACTCTGGCCAATGTTTACAAGGCCATCGAGAATGATC
This sequence comes from OCS116 cluster bacterium, assembly GCA_002402005.2. GTDB lineage: Bacteria > Pseudomonadota > Alphaproteobacteria > Rhizobiales > OSC116 > OCS116. The sequence continues at coordinate 1,902 of NVUS02000106.1, forward strand.
ATGAATTGGTGACAGTGCTCAACAAGATTGATTTGCCTGCCGCCGAACCAGAACGCATTAAACTTCAAATCGAAGATGTGATCGGCATTGATACATCTGAATCAGTCGAAGTTTCGGCCAAAACTGGCTTTGGCATTCCTGATGTTTTGGAAGCTATCGTAAAACAATTGCCTGCGCCAAAAGGTGACATTAATGCCCCGCTCAAAGCCTCGCTGGTTGACTCATGGTATGACCAATATCTTGGCGTTGTGGTGCTGGTGCGGATCATTGATGGGGTGATGAAAAAAGGCCAACGGATTCAAATGATGGGTGCTGGTAGTACGCATCTCATTGACCGTTTGGGCGTGTTCCGTCCCAAACAAGAAATGTTTGACGAATTACGCCCTGGCGAAATCGGCTTTTTTACCGCCGCGATTAAAGAAGTGGCCGACACCCGCGTGGGTGATACGATTACTGACCTTAAAGTGCCATGCGCCGAAGCCATTACCGGCTTTAAACCGGCGCAACCGGTGGTTTTCTGTGGTTTATTCCCGGTTGATAGCAGCGAGTTTGAAGCTTTGCGCGAAGCGATGTCTCGGCTGCGGCTTAATGATGCCAGCTTTGAATATGAGATGGAGTCATCAGCCGCTTTGGGTTTTGGTTTCCGTTGTGGTTTCCTTGGTCTGTTGCATATGGAGATTATCCGCGATCGTTTGGAGCGCGAATTTAACATTGAACTGATCACCACGGCACCGAGTGTTATTTATGAATTGCATATGACGGATGGCACAATGCAAATTTTGCACAACCCGGCCGATATGCCCGATGTAATGAGCATTGACCATATTGCAGAGCCGTGGATTGAAGCGACAATATTGGTGCCTGACGAATATTTGGGCAGTGTTTTAAAACTTTGCCAAGACAGGCGTGGTATTCAAAAGGATCTGACTTATGTTGGTTCGCGCGCTATGTTGGTTTATGAGATGCCGTTGAACGAGGTGGTTATCGATTTTTATGATCGGTTGAAATCCATCAGTCGTGGTTATGCGAGTTTTGATTATAGCCTTACAGGTTATCGTGAAGAAAAATTAGTCCGCATGAGCATTTTGATTAACGAAGAGCCTGTTGATGCATTGGCAACCATTGTGCATGCTGACCGCGCTGAAAGCCGCGGCCGTGCGATGTGCGAAAAGCTTAAAGAAATGATCCCGCGGCATCTGTTTAAAATTCCGATTCAAGCAGCCCTAGGCGGCCGGATTATCGCGCGTGAAACCATTGCGGCGATGCGTAAAGACGTGACTGCTAAATGCTATGGTGGTGATATATCGCGTAAGCGTAAACTGCTCGATAAGCAGAAAAAAGGTAAGAAGAAAATGCGTCAATTTGGGCGTGTGGAGATTCCGCAAGAGGCGTTTATTAATGCGCTTAAGATGGATGATTGAGCGGAATTTTTGGAGTGCTGGCGGGAGTGCGGCTTAGAATTTGCCGCGTAAAGGTAGTTGGCTGGTCGTTGATGCTCTGGAAGTTTGCATTTTTGCTTGGCACTGCGTGCGTTCGCTCCGCTCTCTAGCTTAAGCCACTCAGCCGCTGGTTGGACGCTAATTCACCACCCAACTTAACTTCATTACGCTTAGGTGGCGAGAATATGCCGTAACTCTGAACTTCGGTGCGTCTCCTAAATTCAGAATTTTGTTTGCCTTCGTTTCCATACAAAGGTCATTTCAGTGAGTGCGATAGCGGCCGTTCGAAGCCGCTGCCGTCTAAAGCGCGGTCGGCTAGAGAGCGCAGCGAACGCACGGACCGAAGGGAATGCCTGTGGTGCAAGTGCTAACAGTGAGCTTAAGCGAACGTATAAATGAAGTAGCCGAGTATTGGCAGGAGCGCTACCCAATATTGGCTGCAAAAAGATAGTTAACTGGTAGTTTATGCTCTGGAAGTCTGCATCTCTACGCCCACCTATCGGTGGCGAATTCACCACCTCAATCAACTACATTACGCTTAGTGAGCTGGAGTTTGGCGAGGCTCTGAGTCTTGGTGCCTCACTGCAGACTCAGCATTTGCGACTTGGTGCTATACTGCCTATCATGGGAAAAGGGTTCGAAGCCTTTAGGCTGAGACAAGCGCGACCGCGCGTCGCCGTTAGGCGTGGCAAGAGAGCGGAGCAAACGCACGCTAGTGCTTATAGAGAGCAACGCGAACGATAAAAAGAGAGGCGTAGCCGAACGTAAAAATGGAGGCGAAGCCGCACGCAATCAATGCCTCGACCCACCAAAAGCCAACGCGCTTTGGCGTGGGGTAGAGCAGGAGTTCCTCACCACCAATTCACCATGCAATAGCGTTATTTCGGTATTTTGGCTGCGGTTCATTATCGAATCCAGCAAGCGCGTCATGGCGATTTTGCCGATCATGGCGCGGGGTTGGCGGATGGTGGTGATGGAGGGGGTGAAATGGTTGGAGAAGGGGATGTCATCAAAGCCAATGACTGAAAAATCTTTAGGCACGTTGAAGCCGCGCGATTGTAAGGCGCTGATCACGCCAATGGCGGTGTCATCATTAAAACAGGCAAATGCGGTGGGTAATGTATCGCGAATGAACAGCCGCTCAACGGCGGCACGGCCACCTTCGGCTGTGCCATCACTGCTCACATTCCATAGTGCTTTTTCGCCAAAGCGTTGCAAAAGTGCATTTTTATAGCCTTCATAACGTAATTCCGAAATCACATCACCTTGCGAGCCTGCGATATAAGCAATGTCTTGATGGCCAAGTGAAATTAAATATTCGGTGGCCATTTTATAGCTGTTTACATCATCAATGCCGACATAGTTCACTTCATCATGATCGACCGGTCGCATGGCCGTCACCATGGGTGGGAAAGTGCTGGCTTGGCTACGCGGCCAACCCGCGACGGGCAGGTGGCCGGTTAGTAAAATCATGCCATCGGCAATGCCTGTGGAAAGAAAACGTAAATATTTAGCTTCGAGTTCAACATCGGATTCTGTATTGCCAATCAATACGCCATAACCGCGTTCATTGGCGGTTTTCTCTAAACCAATCAGCAGGCCCGGAAAATTAGAATCAGCTATAGATTGCGCCAAGACCAAAACCATTTGTGAGCGTTGTTTGCGCAGGTTTTGCGCCATGGCATTGGCAATGTAACCGGTGCGGGCAATGGCGCTCATCACCTTTTTCTTGGTGCTTTCGGCAACTTTGTCGGGTTTGGATATGGCGCGGCTAACTGTGGCGATGGATACACCAGCAATTTTGGCAACATCTTCAATGGTTGCCGGTTTTTTTGTAAACTCATCCACGAAATTCAAACCCAATTTTGGCCATGTGTATAACCACTAATTTATCAGCCCACCCATAGACTAGTAGCTTAATCCGCAAATTTTTAAAAGAGTAAACGTTTACATTTTGGTTGTGTAAACCTTTACATTGTGCATAATTGGCGTTAAATCTTGCGAAGAGAATGAGAGATCACACGCTATTTTGGGAGGGAAAGCTTGGTGTCAAAGGGTGAAATATCCACTGAAATTATATTATCTGCAGAGGGCGTGAGTAAATCATTTGGCTCGGTTGCCGTATTGTTCAGTGTGAGGTTTAACCTTCGGAAAGGTGAGGTGCACGCGCTTATTGGCGAAAACGGTGCTGGCAAATCGACCTTGATGAAAATACTTTCGGGTCTACATCAACCCACATCCGGCACGATAAAATTAGACGGGCAAGAGGTGCAATTGCCGCCATTTGGCCAAGCCGAAGATTTGGGCATTGTGCTTATCCATCAAGAACTAAACTTAGCCGAACAATTGACGGTCGAAGAAAATGTTTTCTTGGGGCGCGAAATGGTCAATGGTTTGCTGCTTAACCGCAAGGAAATGGAGCAAAAAGTTCAGTCTTATTTGGATGAGTTGGGCGCTGACATTTCACCGCGTGATCGGATTTGTGATTTGTCGATTGCCGAAAAACAAATGGTCGAAATTGTCAAAGCCATGAGCCGCGATGCGCGGGTGTTGATTATGGATGAGCCGACCGCCGTGCTGACCGATGCCGAAACCCAATTGCTGTTCAAACAGATAGAAAAACTTAAAAATAGTGGTGTGGCGATTGTTTTTTCCTCGCACAAATTGGCCGAAATTAAACGGATTGCCGATCGGGTGACGGTGATGCGCGATGGCCAGTGGATTGCCACCAAACAAACCGAAGAATTAAGCCTTGATGCCATGGCGCAGCTTATGGTCGGGCGTGAATTGTCCAAATTATACCCGCCTAAAAATGAGGTGGATGTTGATGCCGAAGTGGTTTTGGAGGTCAAAAATCTATATACTGATTTTGTAAAAAATATCTCATTCCAGCTGAGGAAAGGTCAAATTCTAGGCTTTTCGGGCTTGGTCGGCTCGGGCCGCACCGCGGTTTTTGAAGCGATTTGTGGCTTGGGCGAAATTCAATCGGGCGAGGTGTTTTTGTATGGCAAAAAAACCCAACTTAATAGTGTGGCGCAAGCGCGAGATGCGGGCGTGGCCTATCTAACCAAAGACAGAAAAGAAAAAGGCCTGCTGCTCAACCAGCAAATGCAACCCAATTTAACCCTGCTGGCCTTGCCCAATTTTGTCAAAAATTTCCTGATGGATGATAAGGCTGAACAACAAGCCACCGCGCGCGGCATACGGCGGTTTGATATTAGAGCGCGTGATCCAAACATCACAGCTGGCGATATGTCAGGTGGAAATCAGCAAAAGCTATTGCTGGCCAAAATTATGGAAATTGACCCGCAGATTGTGATTATTGACGAGCCGACCCGCGGCATTGATGTGGGCACAAAACAACAGATTTATAGCTTTATTGCGGCTTTGGCGGCCGATGGCATGTCGGTGGTGGTTATCTCATCCGAAATGCCGGAAATTATCGGCATCTGCCATGAGGTGGTGGTGATGTATAACGGCAAAATACAGGGTATTTTGCAGGGTTCAGAAATTAATGAAAGTGAAATCGTTCGCTATGCGTCTGGTTTAAGAGAGGCAAGTTGAATGGCAGAAATAGATTTAAATGAATTGAGCAGAAAACCCAAAAAGAACCTATTATCAAGGCTGGATTTCAAAACATTAGGGCCGTTTATCGCCATGATTGTTTTGTTCATATTTGGCTATTTAATCAATGACGCATTTATCAATTCGGGCAATTTATCTAACATTTTAACCCGCTCATCTTTCATCGGCATCATTGCGGTGGGGGCGACATTTGTCATCACCGCCGGTGGTATCGACTTGTCTGTGGGGTCAATGGCGGCGTTTATTTCGGGCATTATGATTTTGCTGATGAATGAGCTGAAAACTGTGATGGAGCCCGGCTTGACGATTATATTTGCCGGCGTGGCGATCTCGATTGTATTGGGAATCGCAGCAGGTTTTATCAATGGTTTCCTCACCACTAAGGGTAAGATTGAGGCGTTTATTGTGACGCTTGGCTCGATGGGCATCTACCGCTCGTTGGTCACTTATAGTGCGGATGGTGGCACAATTAGCCTCGATCGCGGGGTGCGTAAAATATATCGCCCGGTTTATTATGAAGATCTGTTTGGCATTCCCATTCCGGTTTTGGTATTTGTGGCGGTGGCGATCGTTGGTTATATATTGCTCAACAAAACCGTATTTGGCCGACATTGTTTTGCTATTGGTTCTAATGAGAATGTCGCGAAATATTCAGCGGTGAATGTCGATAGAACCCGCATTAAGACCTATATCCTGCAAGGTATATGCGTGTCGATTGCAACGATTATTTATGTGCCTCGCTTAGGCTCAGCCTCGGCACAAACCGGCACATTGTGGGAGCTTGAAGCCATTGCCGCGGTGATTATTGGTGGCACAATGCTCAAAGGTGGTTATGGCCGCATTTGGGGCACGGTTATGGGCGCGCTTATCCTGACTATGATTGGCAATATACTCAATTTAACCGATTTAATATCAAATTATCTGAACGGCACAGTACAAGGCGTGATCATCGTCGTGGCCGTTTATTTACAACGTGGTGATTGGAAGAAGAAAAAATAATCATACGTTTACGAAGAGCGGGTTTGAGATTTTAAACCCATAATTGGCGCAAACTTTATGCGCCTCGAAAATAAAACCTGGGAGGGAAAAATGAAATTTTCGACTAAATTACTCGGGGCTGTTGCTGGCCTTGCAATGGCCGTGTCATCAGGCGCTGCCTTTGCTGAACCCCATACAATGGGTGTGTCCATCCCCACCGCCGACCATGGTTGGACTGGTGGCGTCAACTATCATGCGCGAGTGACGAAAGAGCGTTTAGAAGCCCTTTATCCAGACCTAAAAATTGTATTGGTAACGGCGGCAGACCCAACTTCACAAGCCAATGACTTGGAAGACCTTGTGTCTATTCATGAAATTGAAGCTTTGGTTATTTTGCCAACCGATGGTGGGCCTTTAACCGAGCCTATCCGTGACGTAAAAGCCTCTGGCGCAACCATCACTGTGGTTGATCGTAGCCTAACAGACAATTCATTGGTTGACATTTATGTAGCTGGTAACAACCCAGAATTGGGCACAACATCGGCTAAATATATGGCTGAGCATATGAATGGCACAGGCAATATTGTGATCTTGCGCGGCCTACCTATTTCTATCGATGAAGAACGTTTCGATGCCTTCATGGCTGAAATTGGTAAAAGCAGTGGCATCACAGTGCTTGATAATAAACACGCAAACTGGAACCGTGATGATGGCTTTACAGTGATGCAAGATTTCTTGGCACGTTTCCCTAAAATTGATGGTGTATGGGCACAAGATGATGACATCGCTCTGGGTGTGATTGAGGC
>NVUS02000107.1 GCA_002402005.2 OCS116 cluster bacterium
ATGTGCCATCATTGCGGTATTTCAATAGTCAAACCAACCAAATGCACCGAATGCGAAGCCGAAGATAAATTGGTCGCCTGTGGCCCCGGCGTTGAGCGCATATTCGAAGAGGTCGAATTGCTATTCCCCAACGCAAGAATAGAGCTGCTCTCCTCAGACATTCAAATGAATGTAGATGAAATCCAACGCCGCCTTAACGCCATCGCCGCCGGTGAATGCGACATCATCATTGGCACGCAGATGATTGCCAAAGGCCATCACTTCCCGCACCTAACCTTAGTCGGCGTGGTCGATGCCGATTTAGGCCTAGAAAATGGCGACCCCCGCGCCGCCGAACGCACTTATCAGTTGCTCAACCAAGTGGCTGGCCGGGCAGGGCGAGAGCAAAAACAAGGCACTGTGCTGCTGCAAACCTATATGCCACAAAGCCCAGTGATGCGCGCCATGATCGCACAAGACCGCGAAGCTTTCTACAAAGCCGAAGCCTATGGCCGCGAACTGGCAAACCTGCCCCCTTTTGGCCGCCTAGCCTCCATCATCGTCTCCTCAAAAGAGCAAAAAAGCGCCTTCGCCTTCGCCCGCGCGATGATAGACGCCGCCCCCAAAATCACCGGCATGGTAATTCTCGGCCCCGCCCCAGCCCCCATGGGCTACGTTCGTGGCCGCCACAGAGTTCGCGTCCTCGCCCGCGCACCCAAAGGCTTTAAAATGCAAGATTGGTTGAAAAGCGGCATGTTGAGCCTAAAACCAACCGGCGACCTCAAAGTCCAAACCGATACGGATCCGTATAGCTTTTTCTAACCTAAATTCAGAACTTCACGCCACCATAAAAACAGCAAACTCGGCACTTCAATCTACCCCCAAGCACTCTCCGAATCGCAGGGGTGCTTGGGGGTAGATAGAAACGCCGAGTAGGCTGTTGGTGTTAAATGCCTGTGCATTTAACAATGCTGACAAATATTGTCAGCAGCCTTCTGCTATAAACTCTTCATCACAAACTTAAATAGGGAATAAAAATATGTCAGAAATCCATAAAGCCAGCTGCGATTGCGGTGCGGTTAGTTTTGAAACGCCGTTGAATGATTTAACCGTCGGCGCATGTCATTGTTCATCATGTCAAAAAATCTCAAGCTCATTTTATATGGCCGCTCACTATTCAGGTGAAATAAAATTCAACGGCGCTGAAAACATCACCATTTACGATAGCTCTGATTGGGCGCATCGGGCGTTTTGTAGCAAATGCGGTAGCAACCTCTATTATAAGCTCAAATCGGCAGATGAATATTCGCTCTCTGCTGCATTATTTGATGATAAATCAGAATTCGAGCTAAAAACCCAACTCTTCACCGACATCAAACCCGCCTATATCGAGCTAACGGCCGATACTCAAAATATGACGCGGCAAGAATGCTTTGATAAATGGGGCTAATGACTTTCAAATTTCGCCCCATAGATATGACAAATTGGCCAGATTTCGAAGCTCTGATGGAAAGCAAAGGTGCACCACATAATTGTTGGTGCACCGCATGGTTAAATGTCGAGACGCAAAATAAAAAGGCCGAAAAATCGGAGAAGAAAGCCAGCATGAAGCAGCGGATTGACAGCGGCACTCCGGTTGGTTTGCTGGCCTATGCAAACGGCAAACCCATCGGTTGGTGCGCAGTTGCACCCAGACAAAGCTATAAACCATTAGGCGGCGATGAAACCAAACAACAAGTCTGGTCTATCGTCTGCTTTTTCATCAAGCGCGATTTTAGAGGCCAAGGCCTCAGCAAACTTTTCATCGCTCAAGCCATCGATTTTGCCTCACGCCATGGCGCAAAATATGTCGAAGCTTACCCCGTGGCAAAAACCTCCCCAAGCTACCGCTTTATGGGTTTTATACCGACATTCGAAAAAGCCAAATTTGAATTTGTTAAAAATGCCGGCACAAGGCGTCATGTTATGTTAAAAAGGCTTGATTAAAGTTTGAGGGATTCACATGACAAAAATACATTCAGCCAGCTGCAAATGCGGTAAAGTTTCGTTTGAGATAGAATTAGCCAATTATAATGTTGGCCTCTGTCACTGTACAGATTGCCAAAAAATATCCGGCTCACATTTTGCCAATATCTATTATAAAGGCGAAATTGAGTATAAGGGTGCTGAATACATAACCGTGTTCGATAGTTCAAACTGGGCAAAACGCGCTTTTTGTAACGTCTGCGGCAGCAATCTCTATTATAAATTTAAAGATGCCGAAGGCTATAGCCTCGCCGCCGGCCTGTTTGACGATCAAAGCGACTTTGTGCTCAAAAAACAATTATTCACCGACAAAAAACCCGCCTATATAAACATTGCCAACCAAACAGATGACATGACAGAGGCCGAAATCCGTGCCAAATATAACTTTTAGAGACATTATGCCACATTGAGCGGTCGCCACACTGCGCCTATCATTTATCCAACTCAATAGTTGGAGATCTGTCATGCAAAATATCGACACTAAAGACTGGCGCTTATTGTATATATTGGCGGCGATAGCGGCTTTCGCTTCCATTGCCCTCATTCCCATTCAAATGATCATTTTCATCCTGTGGCCGTTGCCGACGGAGGTTTTGGCATGGTTTGAGCGGTTCGATCAAAATTGGCTGATTGGCCTGTTAAGCCTAGACCTCCTGCTAATTGTGCAAAATGCAATGATTACGGTCTTATATCTGGCCTTTATCGTGATTTTATGGCCAGTCAACCGCGCCCTAATTTTACTTGGCTCAGCTTTTGCTTTTATTGGCCTGTCGCTATATTATTCATCAAATGTCAGCTTCGAAATGCTCAACCTAAGTCAACAATATTTCGCCACAACAGATTTTGTGGTTCAAAATCAATTGCTCGGGGCAGGGCGCATGGCTTTGGCTGTCTTTGTTGGCACATCATTTGATGTCTATTATGTTTTCTCCGGTTTTGCTCTGCTGCTTTTCTCATATACCATGCTTAATGGTCAGCATTTTAGCAAGCTAACCGCCTATTTCGGCCTTATTGCCGGCGGGCTTATGTTGGTGCCGGCAACCGCCGGCATTCTTGGCCTCACCATGTCAATCCTATCTCTCATTCCGTGGATTGTATTTTGTTATCTAGCTGGGCGGCGTTTGATTGATATGTCACATAAATAATATTGACTTTTATTTGGTCAACTTTTGGCCTATATCCCTCTTAACAAAAGGGATAATATGCTCACCGATCTTATCAATGCTGGCTATTGGCCAGACATTCTGTCCAACACCGCCGCCATCACGCTGATCATCAGCTCGATGTTCACCTCGGCAATGACCGTGGCTTTTGGCCTCGGCGGTGGGGTGATTATGCTGGCATTATTGGTCAATTTTTTACCGGTTACGGTGGTTATACCTGTGCATGCAGTCATTCAAATGGGCAGTAATACCAGCCGCGCGGTTTTAATGCGCAAACATATCGTCTGGCCGATATTTATATATTTCTTTTTTGGGGCTATTGTTGGCGCGGTTA
>NVUS02000108.1 GCA_002402005.2 OCS116 cluster bacterium
GCGCATAAGGGGCCTTAGCTCAGCTGGGAGAGCGCCTCGCTGGCAGCGAGGAGGTCAGGAGTTCGATCCTCCTACAATTTGGTGGTTAAATTCACGCATTTGGCGGTAATCGCCAGATGTGGCGATGGCGGCATCTGTTAGCTCGACCACCCGTGCAATGTCACGTATGTCAGCCAAGGGCTGCTCAATGGCGACATTCCAACTACCTGCTGGTTCGTCCTCATATTGTGGTTTTTTACCGGCGGCGCGCATTTCGCCATCAATCGCTACTAGATAGTTTTTAATGCCTGCGGCCGCTAAGGTTTCGGCCAATTTGTCGACCCCAAAGCCTTTGGCAATGCCGCATAGATCTAGCGTTAGTGGTGCGGTTTTGAGCAGGCAATTATTTTGTTTGTCGAGTTGTAAATGAGTGAGGCTGTTTGGCCGTTGGCGTGATGAAAGTTTACTGATTTGTTTGGCATTTGGCGTGGCTTGTGAGGGGCCAAAGCCCCATGCGTTGACCAGATCGCCGAGTGTGATGTCAAATGCGCCATTGGATGCATGGGTAATTTTTAGCGCTTGGTTAATCACATATAGCATATCTGGCGGTATGGCTTGCCAAATGTCGCATGGCGCTTGGTTGAATTTCGTTAGGTCGGAATCGGCTTTCCAGTTGGACATTTGTTGATCGACTTGTTGCACGGTTGCTTGCAATTGATTGGCCAAATGGCTGGCGTCAAAACCCAATTCAGCAAAAAATATAGCTGAAAAATATGTGCCCATGGTTTGGCCATTAACCATAAATTTTTGCTGCTTAATAGACATCTTCAATGTATCTTTTGTCTAGTTTCAGGGCGTCAATGTCGATGCCCATATCGGCTAGTGTCTGTTTGACCTGATCGGCCATGGCGCGGCCACCGCAGACGATGATTTGGGCATTTTGGGCCATTAGTTTTTGGATTTTATCGGCATCTTGGGTTAATTTTTGTTGCACATATTGGCCATTTTCGGTGCGTGAATGGGCTATGTTTAGGCTGGTTAAATGGTTTGAAGCCAAATGTTCGGCTAATGGTTTTTGATAGAGCGCATCAGATTGCGGATGGCGGCCGCCCCAATATAGGTGCATGTCGCGTTTGCTATTGTTGTTGGCAATGAAGCCAATGAATGGCGCAATGCCCGTGCCGGCACCAATCATGATGATAGGTGACTGGGTTTTGTTAGGGCGGAAATTTTCATTGGGTTGAATGTAGGCTTGGGCTTGATCGCCCACCTTTAGGCCGTGCAGATATGGGGAGCATAGACCGCCTTGTTGTTTGCTGACACATATGCCTAAAATGCCATCTGCTGACGAAGTGGCTAATGAGTAATATCGGGCTATATTTGTTTGAGGCGGTATGATGGCGAGCAGATCGCCGGCAGCGAATTTGGGCATATTGGTTGGCAATGAAAATTGCATGATGCGGGTGAAAAATTCATCATCATGATTGTGGTCTTCGATATTGTTGAGGGTTAAATCGAATATTTTCGGCTGCGAAACGATGTGATTAAGCTCTAGTTGAAGATCGAGTTTTTTGGCTAATTTATGCCCCCACGCTTCGAAAGCTTGTGATGATTGTCTGTCGACCAACTCAAGCGGTAAAAATGATTGCCAGCCTTTGGCGGTGAGTGCCGCATCGACATCATTAGCAAATTTAGAATATTGGGTGAATTGTTTGTCGCCAAAGCCCAAAACTGCATATTCAAAATTTGGGATTTTATTTGATTTATCGAGTTTTTGCAAAAAACGACTGGCCGATTCTGGCGCTGCGCCATCGCCATAAGTTGAGGTGATGAAGATGATTTTTTTGGCGTTTTTATAGGTGGTTGGCTTGAAGGCGTTCATCGCCACGATATGAGTTTTTGCTAATTTTTGCTGTAAATGTTGAGCAAAACCCCATGTAACATTGGTTTCACTGCCGACCAGAATGACAATTTCGGCTTTATCTGCAGCCACATTGGTGGTTATTCTGGTTGATGTTTTTTGGCGTCGCCACCAGATGATGACACCAGTGACGGACATTATGGGAATGCCTAAAGCTGACAGGCCAAGCAAAATACCTAACCACCACAGCCCCTGCCCGGTATGCAGCATATAGAAAAATTCGAAGACATTGCGGCTTAGAGTGTTGGGTTCAAATACCAGCATTTCGCCCGTGGCTTGGTCAATATAACCTTGCCCGTTAGCCGTGATGAGGGTAAAAACATCGAATGGATCATCGGGGAATGGGAAGCGCAATTCGCGCAAATCTTCTAAGGCTATGTTTTGCAGGGCTGGCAATTGCCCAACAGGCGTAGGGTCTGTGCCTAAAATATTTTCGGGGAATGCTAGAAAACTGCCTTTACCATCATCGATAATTTCGAACTTTGCCAGCGACATATAACTGCCGGTTAGGCTGGTGATGAACAGGCCAATGATGATGATGCGGCTGACATCAACATGCAAACGCGGGATTTTTTTGCCCCTAGATGTGCTGAACAAATGCCGCCAACCGCCCAAACGTTTTGCCAGCATGAACAAGCCCGAAAAGCAGGCCAAAAGCATAATGAAAGCGATGATTCCGGCCACCACGCGACCTGTTGTGCCAACGTAAAAAGTGCGGTGTAACTGTTTGAAAAAGCCAAAAATGGCCGAGGCTTGTTGTGGCTTAAAACTCTGGCCGGTTTGTGGATCAAAAATATCCTTACCCGCGCCATCATCGTTAAAATATTGCACCACCAATGTGCCATTGGCGCTTTGGCTGATCAGCTCAATGCCGGCATGGGTTTTGGCCGCCAGACTTGCCATTTTGGCAATGCTCATCTGGTTGGAATTTTTGGCATCTAGCTTATCTAAGGCTGGTTGGATAGACATGACCGCGCCTGACAAAGCCAATATAAACACAAAAAAGGCGGCGAATAAACCGGGTATGGAGTGGAGTTGGCGCAGCATATGGTTACATTTTCATGCTGAAAGCAGTGATAAAACCACGTTTGCCGGTGGTTTTTACATTTTTGCTGGACAGGGGTATATTCACATCTTTTGGTGCCATGCCTTGGTCTTCAGCGGCGGCATCAACTTGGATTTTATAGCCGGTATCAATCAGTGAATCCGGAATGTTGACGTTAAATTTGACTGATTTGCCAGCGCCCAAGCTTGCGCCGGAAAAACCATCGATCCGCACACCTTGTCGCAATGCATGGCGATGCCAACCGCGTAAAGCTGGTAAATATTTTTCTTCTTTTGAGTTGAGCCAAATGGTCGAATGTAAATTATTGTCCGGCCGGGTGATGTAGACCACCACATATGCGCCGGGACCGGTGTAGGATTTAACGGTTAAATCAAACGTCACATTGCGCGCCGCGGCCACTTGTGGCAACCAAATTGCGGTTGATATGAGTAGAATTTTTGCTAATTTCTTCATTTTACAGCCTTTTGAACATGTGATGCATTGTCGATTAAACCTACGAAACCTAATTTCCACTTCACTATATATAAATTATTTTATGTCTTTTTTGGGAAGCTGATATTGTTTAAAATAAAGCCAACTAACATTTTGACTTTAAGTCATAGCATGTTAGTTAACGTTAATTCAATTTAAAATCTTTGGGAGCTTTATATGAGAATATTATTTACCGGCGGCGCGGGCAAAGCGGGCAGACATGCGATTGCTTATCTTGTTGAGCAAGGCCATAAAGTGGTGAATCTTGATAGAGTGCCGCTTAACCACCCCAAAGTGCATGACATGATTGCCGACATTACCGATTCTGGCCAAATGTTTAATATTTTAAGTGGCTATGGCGGGTTTGAAGAGCTTGAACCGGGCACGGGTGTGCCAAAATTTGATGCCGTGGTGCATTTTGCTGCGGTGCCGCGTATTTTGATCAATTCGGATAATGAATGTTTCCGCATCAACACCATGGGCACCTATAATGTGATTGAGGCGGCGTGCAAATTGGGCATTCCTAAGATTGTTATCGCCTCGTCTGAAACCACTTATGGCGTGTGTTTTTCTGACGGCGAGGTTGACCCCGGCTCATTGCCACAATTGGAAGATTATGATGTCGACCCGATGGACAGCTATGGCTTATCCAAAGTGGTCAACGAGAAAACCGCGCGTGCCTTTCAACGGCGGTTTGGTAATGACATTTATTGCTTGCGCATTGGCAATGTGATTGAACCACATGAATATGAAACTTTATTTCCGGGGTATTTTACCAACCCTGAGGTGCGCCGCCGCAATGTATTTAGCTATATTGATGCGCGCGATTTGGGCCAGATTGCTGACCTTTGTTGCAAAACTGATGGGCTTGGCTATCAGGTATTTAACGCCGGCAATGATACAAATGGCGCGGTTTTGACCACCAAAGAACTTATTGAGCGGTTTTACCCCAATGTGCCGATCACCCAAGAATTGGGCGAATATGAGGCTTTATTTTCTAACCGCAAAATCAAAGATATGTTGGGCTTTGAAGAGCAGCATAATTGGCGCAAATATATAAGCGGCTAATGAAAATCCCGTGAGGGAAATAGTCTGCGAGAGAATTGTCGAGGGTGGTTTGGTGTCGGTTGTGGCACTGTGCTGCCCTTATTAATTTGGCTTTGATTGGGGAAATCAGGCAGGCGCATATAATCTAATAAATGCGTTAGGTCTTCAATCTCATAAGCGATGATGTGGGCGACAATGCCTTCGCGCTCTAGCACGCCTTTGACCCGCATGAGGCGTGAGAAAAACACCTCACGTTTATATTTTTCAAATATTTTTGGCCAGGTGATGATGTTGGCGGTGCCGGTATCATCCTCAAGCGTAATAAAACAGACACCTTTGGCCGTGCCGGGGCGTTGCCGCGCCATCACAATGCCAGTGACGGTGATGGGTTTACTGAGGCTGCGGGTGATGAGTGTATTGTGAAATTCGCCGCCCGTGACGGGGCGCAATACCTTCATCGGGTGGCCTTTGAGCGATAGGCCGGTGGCGGCATAATCTTCGACAATATGTTGGGCTGGTGTCATATCGGGCAGGAATTTTAAATCATCCAAGCTTTCGGCGGCATCATCATCTTCGCCCCGTGCGGCAAATAAAGGCAATGGCGCGAGGCCTTTAATGCCTTTTAGCTGCCAGATCACATCTCGACGTTTGAAATTCATCGAGCCAAAGGCATCAGCATTGGCTAATTTCTCTAGCACTTTGGGCGATATATTGGCGCGTCGCCAGATGTCTTTTGGCTCGACATAGCCATTGTTGCGCGCCGCCACCAGCCATTCGGCATCGACTTGTTTGATGCCTTTTATTTGCCGCAAGCCAATGCGCAAGGCATAATTTATTTGGGCATATGTGGTGGTTTTTTTGTGATTTACCGCCTCTAAACTATTGTCCCACATTGAGTAATTGACATCGGGCGGACGAATCTCGACCTTATGATCGCGTGCATCACGCACCAATTGAGCAGGGGCGTAAAAGCCCATTGGCTGTGAGTTTAAAATGGCGCAGGCAAAAATATCGGGATAGTGGCATTTAATCCACGCGCTGATATAGACCAGAATGGCGAAGCTGGCGGCGTGGCTTTCGGGGAAGCCATATTCGCCAAAGCCTTCGATTTGTTTGAAGCAGCGTTTGGCAAATTCCTCCTCATAACCTTTTTTTAACATGCCGCTGATGAATTTATCGTAATAGCCCGAAATTGTGCCTGAGTTTTTAAAGGTCGCCATTGAACGACGTAAACCATCAGCTTCGGATGCCGTAAAACCTGCGGCCACTTCGGCCATTTTCATCGCTTGTTCTTGAAATAATGGCACGCCCAATGTGCGGTTTAAAACACTTTCTAATTCGGGCTTTGGGTAATCAACTTTAAAGTTAGGATTGTCTCGTTGTTGATTGCGCCGCTGAATATAGGGGTGCACCATGCCACCTTGGATTGGCCCGGGGCGAACGATTGCCACCTCGATGACTAGGTCATAATAAGTGCGTGGTTTCATGCGTGGTAAAAACGCCATTTGTGCGCGGCTTTCGACTTGGAATACGCCAACACTATCGCCCTCACACAGCATATCGTAAACGATGCCATCATCTTGCGGCACACTGGCGAGACTGTATTTTTTGCCATAATGAATATTGATTAAATCGAAGGCTTTGCGGATGCAAGTCAGCATCCCCAACCCCAGAACATCAACCTTTAAAATGCCCAATTCATCAATGTCATTTTTGTCCCATTCGATGATGCTGCGGTCTTCCATACGGGCGTTTTCGATCGGCACCAATTCATCTAACCGGCCGGCAGTGATGACAAAACCGCCGACATGTTGACCCAAATGGCGCGGGAAGCCGTTTAACTCATGCGCCAGATCGACCACTTGGCGCAAGCGTTTGTCATTGGGGTTAAAGCCGGCTTGTTTTAGCTCGTCATCTTCTATTTTCTCACTGGTCCAATGGAATTTTTGCGAGGTTAAACGGTCTATCATATCCTCGGACATGCCCATGGCTTTGCTGACCTCACGCATCGCGCCTTTAAAACGAAAATGGGTGACGGTGGCGGTGATGCCCGCGCGGTCACGGCCATATTTTTGATAGATATATTGGATGACTTCTTCGCGTCTTTCATGTTCGAAATCGACATCAATATCTGGCGGTTCATCACGGTCGAGCGAGACAAAACGCTCGAATAGCATTTCGCTATTTTCGGGAGGCACAGCGGTGATGCCTAAAATATAGCAGATGGCGCTGTTGGCGGCCGAACCGCGGCCTTGGCACAGAATATCTTGGCTACGGGCGAAGCGCACAATGTCGAATACGGTTAGAAAATAGGGAGCGATTTTTTTGATCTTGATGATATCAAATTCTTTTTTAACCAAATCCACCACCTTTTGTGGCGTGCCATAAGGGTAAAGTCTTTTTTCATTGCGACCGACTAAATAGACCAATTCGTCATAGGCGGTGCGGCCATTGGGTGAAACTTCTTTGGGGTATTCATAGGATAATTGAGTGAGGTTAAAATTGATTTGACCGATGACTTTTTCAATATTCGTAAGCGCATTTGGGTGGTTTTTAAAAATTTTATTCATGAGTTTTGGTGATTTTAAGCAGGCTTCGCCATTGATCAAAGCTAGTTTGCCAATTTGTTCGATGGTGATTTTTTCGCGCATACAGGTGAGAATGTCGGCCAATGGCTTGCGTGATTTATCGTGCATAATCACGTTATTGGTGGCAACAATGTTTATGCTGAGCGGTTTGCATATATCGGCAATGTTCTGCATGCGCTTAGCATCATCGCCTTTATAAGAATGGGTGAGCGCGACATGGATATCTGCAAAATATTTTTTATATATTTTTAGCTGAATTTCAAAATCTTTGGGCAGCTCATTTGGAGGGAGGTAGATGAGTATCTGGCCTTCGCTATAATCAATCACATCTTTAATGCTGATTTTACAGTCGCCTTTTTCGGCACGGCGGCGGCCGAGTGATATGAGGCGAGATAGGCGGCCATAAGCCGCGCGGTCTTTGGGGTAGCAGAGCAGGCTTTGTCCATCGATTAGATCAAGCCGGGCGCCAACCAGAAGTTCGATATCAAAACCCTGCTGTTTGGCGCGCTTAACCGCTGCATGCATGCGCACCACGCCTGCCAATGTATTGCGATCGGCAATTGAAATGGCATCGTGCCTCAAGGCGCAAGCCGTGGCGACCAATTCATCAGCTTGGCTAGCGCCTTCTAAAAAACTATAGGCCGATAACACCTGTAATTCGGCATAAAGTGTCATTATGATAGGCCGTGTAAAAAATATCGTTTCTTTGCCGTAACGAACACCCAAAATTGCCGCCCGGTTTGGCTGAGCAGCCACCAATAATCGCGTGCGCCTTCCTGCCATAAAGGGTCATCCCACC
>NVUS02000109.1 GCA_002402005.2 OCS116 cluster bacterium
AGCGGGGTTGGGCATTGGTTGTAAAAAGGCAGTTGGCTGGTCGTTGAGGCTCTGGAAGTCTGCATTTTTGCTTGGCACTGCACCCCAAGGGCACTTTGTCGCTTCGCTCGGGCGCGCTCGTTCGCTCCGCTCTCTAGCTAAGCCACTCAGCCGCTGGTCGAAAACCAATTCACCACCCAACTTAACTACATTACGCTTAGTGAGCTGGAGTTTGGCGACACTCCGCATTTCGGTGCCTCGCTGTAAACTCAGCATTTGCGACTTGGTGCCACACTGCCTATCTAGGGAAAAGGGTTCGAAGCCGCTAGGCTGAGACAAGCGCGACTGCGCGTCGCCGTTAGGCGTGGCAAGAGAGCGGAGCGAACGCACGCTAGTGCTAACAGAGAGTAGGCCGATAGGCCGCCCGAACGTAATAAATGCAGACTTCCAGAGCTTAGGCAGGAGTGCAACCCAGTCTTGGCTGTAAAAAGACAGTTGGCTGGTAGTTGATGCTCTGGAAGTTTGCATTTTTGCTTGGCACTGCACCCCAAGGGCACTTTGTCGCTTCGCTCGGGCGCGCTCGTTCGCTCCGCTCTCTAGCTAAGCCGCTGATCGAAGACGAATTCACCACCCCAATCAACTACATTACGCTTAGTGAGCTCGAGTTTGGCGATATGCCGAGTTTTGGTACCTGATAGTGAATCAGCATAGTGAGTGGGGCTTCGAACGCCCGCACTTGCGCTCACTGAAGAGCCCATTGTTTGGATGCGAGGGGTAGGCCGAAATTCCGAGTCTTCGCTACCACTCGTCTATTTGATTCGGCAATAGATTGTAAAAGCGCGCACCTTGATGCTATGGTTAATTAAATATTAGTTTATAAATCATACAAATAGTAAGAATTATGTGGTTACAATTGAGTAAAGATTGCAATCCTTCTAAACTAAGTCTAGAAATAAATGACCGCATATGGGCGTATGCGCAGACTAATAATATAAAGGACAAAGCTCCTATGGCACCTAAGAAAACACAACGGCCTCTTTCCCCCCATCTCAGCGTATATAAATTCCCCCTCACGATGATGCTATCGATGATACATCGCATCACAGGCGCGGCATTATACTTTGGCACGGCATTGTTGGTCTGGTGGTTGATTGCGTTGGCATCAGGCGGCGAAGCTTTCGCCACCGTCACTTGGTTTATGGGCACGCCGATTGGCTTGCTAATTATGGTCGGTTACACTTGGGCATTATTTCACCATATGGTGGGTGGCATTAAACATTTCTTATGGGATTTTGGCAAAGCGTTCGAGCTAGACACCGTCGAACTTGTCGCCAAATTGGCAACAGCCATTCCGATTATTCTTACCATTCTTGTGTGGGCCGTTGGCCTAGGCATGGCTTAAGGGGCGCATTATGAGCAGTACAGACAAATCAAATATGCGCACACCACTTAGCAAAGTGCGCGGCTTAGGTTCTGCAAAAGATGGCACAAGCCATTTTTGGCGCACCCGTTTAACCGCTTTGGCTAACATTCCGTTGGCATTATTCTTCATCTATTTCATCGCCTCTGTGGCGGGTAAATCTTACGAGGATGCTTTGGCATTCATCGGCAACCCATTTGTGGCAGTGACCTTATTGTTATTCATCATCTCTGGTGTCTATCATATGAAATTGGGCATGCAGATGATTATTGAAGACTATGTATCGGGTGAGAAGAGCAAAATATTATCACTTATGTTGAATGTATTTTTTGCATCAGCCGTTGGCCTAGCCTGCGTCTTTTCAATCTTTAAAATTAGTTTCGGAGCGTAATATCAATGGCAAAATCAACAACAAAAAGCGCCAATCTAAATTTAGACGCTTATGAAGTTATCGAACATGAATATGATGTTGTGGTGGTTGGCGCTGGTGGCGCTGGCTTACGTGCCACGTTGGGCGCGGCGCAAGAAGGTCTGCGCACTGCCTGCATCTCAAAAGTTTTCCCAACCCGCTCACACACTGTGGCAGCCCAAGGCGGCGTGGCCGCATCACTCGGCAATATGAGCCCTGACAATTGGAAGTGGCATATGTATGACACGGTCAAAGGGTCAGATTGGCTTGGCGATCAAGACGCGATTGAATATCTATGCCGCAATGCCCCCCAAGCGGTGTATGAGCTAGAACATTTCGGCGTGCCTTTCTCGCGTACCGAAGAAGGTAAAATTTACCAACGCCCATTTGGCGGCATGATGCAGAATTTTGGTGAAGGCCCGGAAGCCCAGCGCACTTGCGCCGCGGCTGACCGTACTGGCCATGCCATGTTGCACACATTATATGGCCAAAGCTTGCGTTATGATGCCGAATTCTTCATCGAATATTTCGCGATCGATCTGATTATGGAAGACGGCGAATGTAAAGGTGTGGTCTGCATCAATATGGATGACGGCAAAATTCACGTTTTCCGCTCACATGTGGCAATGATGGCAACCGGTGGTTATGGCCGTACATTTTTCTCATGTACCTCGGCTCACACTTGCACAGGCGATGGCAATGCCATGGTTTTGCGCGCAGGTCTTGGTTTGCAAGATATGGAATTTGTACAATTTCATCCGACCGGAATTTATGGCGCAGGTTGCCTGATTACCGAGGGTAGCCGCGGTGAAGGTGGTATTTTGATTAACTCCGAAGGCGAACGTTTCATGGAACGTTACGCACCAAGCGCTAAAGATTTGGCCTCACGCGACGTTGTATCGCGCGCTATGACCATTGAGATTCGCGAAGGCCGCGGCGTTGGCCCCGATAAAGATCATATTTATTTGCATCTCGATCATCTTGACCCGGCTTTGCTTGCCGAACGCCTACCGGGCATTTCGGAATCTGCCAAAATTTTTGCCGGTGTTGATGTTAACAAAGAGCCAATCCCTGTATTGCCAACTGTGCATTATAATATGGGCGGCATTCCTACCAATTATCATGGTGAGGTGATTAACCCAACCAAAGATGACCCCAATGCTATCGTGCCAGGCCTGATGGCCATTGGCGAAGCGGCTTGTGTATCGGTACATGGTGCCAACCGTTTGGGTTCAAATTCACTGATCGATCTGGTGGTATTTGGCCGCGCCGCTGGCATGCGGGTTGGCGAATTGCTCAAACCCAATACACCTCATTCACCGCTTAAAGAAGCTGGTCATGAATTTGCGATTGGCCGTTTAGACCATGCGCGTTACAAAAAAGGCGAATTGGCCACGGCCGATATGCGGTTGCGCATGCAAAAAGTCATGCAAAGCAATTGTGCAGTGTTTAGAGACGGCCCGATTCTCGAAGAAGGCGTCAAGCTGATCAACGAGATTTGGAAAGATTCTGACGACATTTCGGTGACTGACAAAAGCTTGATTTGGAATAGTGATTTGCTCGAAACGCTCGAGTTTGACAATTTGATCAGCCAAGCTGTGGTGACCATGGAAGGCGCGAATAACCGCAAGGAAAGCCGCGGCGGCCATGCACGGGAGGATTTCCCAGATCGTAATGACAAAACATGGATGAAGCATACGCTGGCCAGAGCTGATTCTGACAAGAAAAAAGTCAAAATTTCCTACCGCCCGGTGCATGATTTCACCATGACGGATGAGATTGACTATATCAAACCTAAAAAACGTGTTTATTAAGGGAGAGAAAAAATGGTTGAACTAGCTCTACCTAAAAATTCGGTATTACAAGGCGGCAAAGAGTGGGCGAAAGCCGATGCGGCCGGTAATTTTAGAACCTTCAAAGTCTACCGCTGGAACCCAGATGATGGTAAGAACCCCAGCATGGACACTTATCATGTTGATCTTGATTCATGTGGGCCGATGGTTTTGGATGCAATCATCAAAATCAAAAGCGAAATTGACCCAACATTGACCTTTAGGCGCTCGTGCCGCGAAGGCATTTGTGGCTCTTGCGCTATGAATATTGATGGCACAAATACACTGGCTTGTACCAAAGCCATTGCCGATGTAAAAGGCGAAGTGAAAATCTACCCGCTGCCACATCTTGAAGTGATCAAAGATTTAGTACCAGACCTAACCAATTTCTATGCTCAGCATGCGTCCATCGAGCCATGGCTAAAAACCACCACAGTTGAGCCCGAAAAAGAATGGCTGCAAAGCCCCG
>NVUS02000011.1 GCA_002402005.2 OCS116 cluster bacterium
ATTTAATAAATAAATCATCATGTAAATACAGCGTCAACCCACCAAAAATCAGCACCACAAATAAAGTGATGATCGGCATCACCGCAATTTTACGATCCATAATCCATCTCACGGTCAACGCAAAAATCAACGTCACCATAAACGCGCCAGTGGCATAATAAATGTTTTCAGATTTATCGATATCGAAAAACTGATGCGCCCGGCTATTGCCGATAAAAAACACCCCCAGCGGAAACACTTCTAATAAAAAACCAAATATTTTTTTGTTATTTTCGTTCATTTTTATCTCTACTGTAAGTTGGTTTGGGTTAACGCGTCAGCAAATTCTGCGGCGTCAAATGGCTCTAAATCATCAATGCTTTCGCCGACGCCAATATAATGCACCGGCAGGCCAAATTTAGCGGCAATCGCCACCAAAATACCGCCTTTGGCCGTGCCGTCTAATTTGGTCATCACCAAGCCCGAAATATCGACTTTCTCGGCAAATATCTGCGCTTGGTTGACTGCATTCTGACCGGTGGTCGCATCCAATACCAACAAGCTGGCATGTGGCGCGGTGGCATCTTGCTTGCGGATCACCCGCACAATTTTCTCTAACTCATCCATAAGCTCTGTGCGGTTTTGCAACCGCCCGGCTGTGTCAATCAGCAATATATCAATATCTTGCTCACGCGCTTTGGCAATCGCTTCAAATGCCAAACTTGCCGCATCACTGCCTTGGGGCGCAGTCACCACTGGCACACCAGCCCGTTCGCCCCAAATGGCCAATTGCTCAACCGCTGCGGCCCGAAATGTATCGCCTGCCGCCAGCATTACTTTTTTACCTTCAGCTTGAAATTTCTGCGCCATTTTGCCAATGGTGGTGGTCTTGCCCGCACCATTCACCCCGGTCATTAAAATAATAAACGGCTTGATGCTGGCATCAATCACCAATGGCTTGGCCACTGGCTCTAATATTTGGGTGATTTCTTTATTGAGCAATTGTCTGATCTCTTCAGGCTCAATTTCTTTGTCATACGAAGTGGCAGCCAGACCTTCACAGATTCGAACCGCAGTCTCCGTGCCCAAATCGGCCTGAATCAAAATATCTTCTAACGCCTCTAACGTATCGTCATCTAATTTGCGCTTGGTGAAAATGCCGCCAATGCCCGAAACCAGATTATTATTACTTTTGGATAGGCCTTGCGTCAGGCGTTTAAACCAAGATTTTTTTGGCTCTGCTTTAACTTCAACCGTCTCGGTTACCTGTTCAACAACCGGTTCAACAATCTCTTCGATGGCTTGTTCTTCTACAATATCTTGTACAATTGGCTCGACAATTTCCTCAACCAGCTCTTCAACCGCTTCAACAACCTCATCAGGTTTTTTCTTTTTGCCGAATAATTTCTTAAACATTTACATTCCGTTATTTACAGGCTGTTGCCAGCAATTCATTGCCACTTTTGCCAATAATCATCGCCTTAACAATATGGCCTGCCTCATGGTCATTATCAAGTGTAACAGGCGTAAAATACTCTGTGCGGCCTTTATTGTCGTTTTCAACCAAAATATGCCGAATCTCACCCTTTTCGGCCACCAAATGCGCTTCCAAAACCGCTTTGCCTTTGTGCCGCAACTGCGCCGCGCGTTGTTTAATCAGCTTGCCATCCATTTGCGGCATGCGCGCCGCCGGTGTGCCTTGGCGGGCAGAAAAAGGAAAAACGTGCAAATGGGTCAAGCCACATGCATCCACCAAACTCAGCGAATTTTCAAACATCTCATCGGTTTCAGTCGGAAAACCTGCAATGATATCCGCCCCCAAAACCACATCAGGGCGTATCTTGCGCACATCTTCACAAAACTTAATCGCATCATCACGCAAATGCCGGCGTTTCATGCGTTTTAAAATCATGTCATCACCATGTTGTAGGCTTAAATGTAAGCTTGGCATCACCCGCAAATCACCCATTGCGTCCATAAGCTCGGCATCCGCCTCAACACTGTCGATAGAGGATATACGCAAACGTGGCAAATCCGGCACCATTTTCAGTATCCGCTGCACCAAATTGCCCAAAGGCGGTTTACCCGGCAAATCAGTGCCATAAGAGGTGATGTCAACACCGGTTAAAACCACTTCTTTATAACCATTGCCAACCAAGGTTTTGATCTGATTGACCACCTCACCGGCGGGCACACTGCGGCTGACACCGCGGCCAAACGGTATGATGCAAAATGTACATCTATGGTCACAGCCATTTTGCACCTGCACAAAAGCACGCGTATGCTCGCTCATACCTTGAATCAAATGCCCAGCGGTTTCCTTCACGCTCATAATGTCGTTAACTTTAAGCCGCTCTTCTTTACTGATGCCAAAATCCAAACCCATATAGCTTTTGGCCTGCATTTTCTCGTCATTGCCGAGCAATAAATCCACCTCGGGCATTGCGGCATAAGTTTCAGTTTCAATCTGTGCGCCACAACCAGTCACGATAATGCGCGCATTGGGGTTGTCGCGCCGCGCTTTGCGAATGGCTTGACGGGCTTGGCGGCTGGCCTCATTGGTCACCGCGCAAGTATTGAATACAATGCTATTGTCCATGCCCGATTTATCGAGATTGTCTTTAATCACTTGCGATTCATAAGTGTTCAACCGACAGCCAAAAGTCACCACTTGATTGTCGATAAAATTCTTTTGATTTTGGCTCATTCGGCCGCACCAACATCTTGCAGCAAGAAAATATCAGCCGGCAAAACACCTTCATAATCCAACATCCAGTCGCCGGTCATCAATATATTATTGGCCTTGGTCCATTCGATAACAATCTCGCCAGCCGGCACCAATATGCTGACTTTATTGCCAGTAAAACCACGCCGATGCGCCGATACTGCTGCTGCACAAGCCGCAGTGCCACAGGCTCGTGTGATGCCAACACCACGCTCCCAAGTGCGCAAAATCACTTTGTTATCCGGCAATACCTGCCCGACAGAAACATTGACCCGCTGCGGAAAAAGCGGGTGGTTTTCAATCATCGGGCCAAACGTTTCAAGCCCATATTCATCTGGGTGTTTATCCGCCCAAAAAGTCACATGAGGGTTGCCAATATTCATCACCGATGGGGTGTGCAATACGGGGTTGCCAAATGGTCCAATTTCCAGCTCAATGCCCGCCGTATCATGAAACTCTTCACTCAACGGAATTTCATCCCATTTCAATCTGGCTTGGCCAATATTCACCGTCACTTGGCGTTGCTCACCCATATGGGTATCTTGGCTGCATTTTATAGCTTCAAACCGCACAAATTTTTTACCATCATTGGTTTCAATGCTGCATTCATCTTGCCCCAATGCCTGCATGGTCAGTGCACCGACACAGCGCGAGGCATTGCCGCAAGCATTCACTTGGCTGCCATCAGCATTGTAAATGCGCATAAAAACATCAGCAATTTTAGAATTTTCAAGCACAATAAGTTGGTCATAGCCAACATCAGCGGCACCAGAGTCATCTGTACCATTTTCGCGCCCTGCAATGGCTTGCAAGGTGGCGACGGATAGGTCAAAGCTATGCTTGCGGGCGTCAAGAATTACAAAATTATTGCCGAGGCCGTTCATTTTTAAAAATGGAATGTCTATCTGTTGCATAATCTCACCATTATTTCGCTCATTGTAGCGCAAAATACCTCAAATTTGAAGCCCTGTTATAGAGCGACTAACCAGCCATGAAAAGCCTTATTTTTTCACCGTTAAATTATGCTTTAATCTCACACAAAAATTGTTTATATTGTAGTTTAATTTGAATGATTGAGAAGCCACATATATGCGCATGCAAATTGTTTCCGATGCTTGGCACCCACAAGTCAATGGTGTGGTGCGCACTGTCGAATATATAGTCAACGAATCCAAAAATTTGGGTCACGAGGTCGATTTGATCACTTCTGAGGGCTTAAGAACCTTCTCTGTGCCTAAATATGCCGAAATCAAAGTCGCGCCGTTTGCCAAAAAGCACGTCTCCGCGCGCATTGCCGCATTTAACCCAGAATGCATGCACATCGCCACCGAAGGCCCATTGGGCATAGCCGCACGTAAATATTGCATCAAAAATAACATTAAATTCACCACGTGCTACCATACAAATTACCCCGAATATTTTAAAGCCATGTTCTATTTTCCGGAATGGATCACCTATGCCTTACTCCGCGGTTTCCACAAACCCGCCAAACATGTTTTGGCCACAACTGAGCGCATGGCAAAAGATTTGCGCCATCACGGTTTTAAAAATGTCGAAGTTTGGGGGCGCGGCGTCGATACCGAGCAATTTAAACCCGAAGGCGAAAAAGCCGTCAAGCTCGATGAACCGGTATTTTGTTATATTGGCCGCGTGTCGATCGAAAAAAACATCAAGGCATTTTTGGATTTAGATTTGCCCGGCAGCAAAATGATCGTCGGCGATGGCCCACAATTGGCCGAGCTAAGAAACCTTTATAAGGACGTATATTTTGCCGGCAGCCAACAAGGTAAGGATTTGGCTGCCCATTACCGCAGCGCCGATTGCTTTGTTTTTGCCAGCAAAACCGATACATTTGGCTTGGTGCTATTGGAGGCTTTGGCTTGCGGCGTGCCAGTTGCCGCCTACCCCGTACGTGGCCCGATTGATGTATTGCCCGGCTGCGAAGCCGCGGTGATGGATGAAGATCTGCAAAAAGCTGCGTTACAAGCGGTTAAACTCAGCAAACAAAAGGCACGTGAATTTGCACTGCAACATAGCTGGTATGAATGTGTCAAACAATTCCACACCTACTTTTAAAAAGCTAATTAATGCTGGCTTCCAACGCATATTTTCTCACATGAGTTGGCGTTTCCCCAAATTGTTTATGAAACGCCCGGCTGAGTGCTTCCCCAGATTGGTAGCCATATTTTATGGCAATATTCTGCACCCGTGCGCCTTTGGCAATGTCTTGCCGCGCCAAAATCAACCGCCAGCGGCGCAAATAACCCATTGGCGTTTCCTGCACAACATTGGTAAACAACTCGCAAAACCGGCTTAATGACAAGCCAGCAATTTGCGCCAAATCATCGTTTTTCCATTTTTTAGACGGGTTATCATGCATAGCCACAATGGCACGGCCCAACCGCGCATCGTTCAAACCGCCAAACAGGCCTTTGGCAATTTTGCCATTCTCAATTTGAACCCGCATCAAGCGGATAATCAATATTTCCGCCAAGCGTGACAATACCGATGCCGAACCACATCTTTTATTGTCATTCTCCACTTTTAACAAAGCCACAATCGCCGCAGTTTCACTGTCCTGAGTCAAATCCAATTCCAAAACATCCGGCAATGCCGAAAATAATGGGTTGCTACCCCCACCCCATTTCACTTCGGCTTTAAATGCCAACATCTCAGATTTGAGCGGCTGATAAGCTATTTTTTGATGTGGACAGAGCACCACCCGGGAGGGTTTATTGGAAATTATATCAGCATAAACAAATAAATCAGCATCATCCGCCTCAGTGGATTCAACACCAAGTTCAAAACGTGCCATTAACGAGCTTAATCTATCAAATTTGGTCATAATCGGATTCTAAATCAGGTTAAAAGGATAAAAACATATTTAAACACTGTTATATACAAGGTCAAGACTAAACTTAAAGGAGATTAAAATGCTAATTCCAAGACAAAAAGCACCGGACTTAAACTTAAAAACTCTTAATCATGGTGCTTTTGATTTGAGCCAAGAAGCCGCAAAAGTCGGAACTGTGGTTTGTTTTTACCGCGGCCTACATTGCCCACTTTGCATAAAATACCTAACCGAACTGGTAAAGCTTTTGCCCGAATTTGAAAAACGCGGCGTCAATGTCATTGCCATCAGTGCAGATGGTGAAGAGCGCACCAGAGATTTGGCCAGCAGACTAGAGTCAAAAGACCTAAGATTAGGCTATGATTTAGACCTTAAAAAAGCCCGTGAATGGGGATTATATATTTCTACATCACGCGGCAAAACCTCCCTTGGCATTGAAGAGCCTGATTTATTTTCAGAACCCGGCCTGTTCATGATAACCCCTGAGCAAAACCTATATTTTGGCGTTGTGCAAACCATGCCATTTGTCCGCCCGCATTTCTCAGAGCTACTGGGTGCGATAGATTTTATAATTGACAAAGACTATCCAGCACGTGGTCAATATACTGGCGACGTATAAATTTTACCTGACAATGATGCCTCATTATGAGGCATCATTTAAGCTCATTCCAAATTGTTTTGCGGTATTCACTTGGCGAAACGCCTTTTTCAATCATAAAATGGCGGTTAAAATTCGATAGATTATTATAGCCCGATTCATAACAAATTGCGGTGATTTTCATCTTACTTTCGAGCAGTAATTTACACGATTTAGATATTTTCACCTTACGCACGTAGCTGCTAAAATTCGCCCCCATATTCTTCTTAAAAAACCGTGAAAAATTCGGCTCGGACATATTGACCATTTTGGCCACGTCTTGCATTTTTATCTCTTCGGACGAATGGGTCATCACATAATCAATCACTTGGTTGATAATCTCCGAGTGACGCTGGTTCTTTTTCAGATGATATTTCTGGCTCGACAATATATTCCAATTCTCGGCCTGTGATAAATAGCTCATCAAATTGTAAAAATTGGCCAAGGCCTCAAGCCCGTCTGATGAACCAATTTTAAAAAATAATTCCTGCGCTTGCGGAAACAGTTTCTGGTCAAATTCAATGCCATAATAGGAGCGCCGGAACAATTCTTTAAGCTCGCTTATTTCCGGCAAAAGCGTAGAAACCTCGCCCGAAACCACTTTCCCATCAAATTGCAACACAGCATCACGGCCTTCAATAACCTCATCCTCATCAAAATCACTGGCCCAATGATGCGGCAAATACGGCCCACATAAAACCAAATTCCCTGGGGTAAAATTACCAACAAAATCACCAATAAAATATTTGCCCGATGATTTGGTAATCAAATGCAATTCATATTCAGGATGATAGCCCCATTGCGCATTCTGCGTCGGATAGTCGTGAGTGAAAAACCGAAAAGATCGGTTCGGATCAAAATCAATAAATTCGATATCCGCACTGATTGATGATTGATTAGACACCCAACATCCCCCTCATTATGCACCCACTCTATATAAATTAACGTCATTAACAAACAAATGCAATTTATCCTGCGGCGCGGTCAGCGATATCTTTGCACCAACTTTGGGGCTTATGCCCTCGGGCAACACCGCAACAATCTCTTGCCCACCCAATTTAATGGTCAGGCTATTCTCATTGCCTAAATATTCCAAGTCGATCACCTCACCATTGATCGCGTCATCATCGCTCAATTGCATATGCACCGGCCGAATGCCCAATGTCACCGCACCTTGTTGCAAATCATCATAAAGGCTTTCATCCAACGCCATGTCAAAATCCGCACCTTTAAATCTGTAACCATTATCGGTTTTCACAATTTGCCCCTCAATAAAATTCATCGACGGCGAGCCAATAAAGTCAGCCACAAAACGCGTGCGCGGATAATTAAATATCTCAGTCGGGCTGCCCACTTGCTCAATATTGCCGCTCTCAAGCAAAACAATGCGGTCAGCCAAGGCCATGGCTTCGGATTGATCATGCGTCACATACACCGTTGTGGTGTCGATACGCTTGTGCAATTGATGAATTTCTTTGCGCAAAGCATGGCGCAATTTTGCATCAAGGTTAGACAATGGCTCATCAAACAAAAACACTTCGGGGGTTTTGATCATCGCCCGGCCAATCGCCACCCGTTGTTGCTGACCGCCCGAAAGTTGCGATGGTTTCTGCTTTAAAAAAGCCTGCAAACCCAGCATTTCAACCACGTTATCAACCTTTTGTTTAATCTCCGCAGCCGGCATTTTTAAGCGTTTGAGGCCAAATGCAATATTGTCATAAACATTCATATGTGGGTAAAGCGCATAATTTTGGAACACCATAGCCACGCCACGGTCTTTGGGTGGCAAATGGGTCACGTCTTTTTCGCCAATTTTCAGCACCCCGCCCGAAATTTCTTCAAGCCCAGCAATCATTCGCAATATGGTCGATTTTCCCGAGCCAGATGGCCCTAAAAACACCACAAATTCTTTGTCTTCAATGTCCAGATTAAAATCCCGAACCACTTCGACATTGCCGTAACTTTTCGCAATGCCGCTGCATATTATCTTCGCCATAAGTCAATTCCCTCTTAATCTGGCATCTTTATCTGTATTTTTATGTCGCTGGCATGGCCTGCCGCGGCGCGGTCAAACGCTTCAATACTGTCTTTAAAATCATAGGTCGCCGATATAAGCGGCGCCAAATCAATTTTACCGGCCGCAATAATGTCAATCGCCCGGTTGTAAATATTGGCATATCTAAACACCGTTTCCATACGAATTTCTTTGGCTTGTGCCGCCACAATGTCCAGCGCAATGGCCTCAACCGGCATGCCGACAAAAACCAAACAGCCGCCGGGGCGGATCGGGTCAAATATTCCATTAAATGCGGTCGAATGACCACTACATTCAAACAAAACATCCACGCCCCAACCATCAGTTTCGGCCGCAATCACGTCTTTAACCGAGCTTGCACCTTTAACCAAAATCGGGATGATGCCATCATATTCCGCCGCCACATCCAACTTTTCTTGCACCACATCGGTAATGTAAACTTTGGCACAACCACCGGCCAAGGCAGACAAAGCGGTCAGCACACCAATTGGCCCTGCCCCCATCACCAAACCAATGTCGCCCGGCATAATTTTAGCCTTACTGGCGCTTTGCAAACCAATGGCAAATGGCTCCACCATCGCTCCATTCGCAAAACTCACATTGTCTGGCAATTTATAAGTAAATGCTGCTGGATGAATCACTTTGTCAGTCAAACAACCATGTATCGGCGGTGTCGCCCAAAAGCTAACTGATGGGTCGACATTATATAAACCCATTTTCGAGGCACGCGATGACAGATCGGGAATGCCCGGCTCCATACACACCCGATCGCCGATTTTTAACCCACTCACCTTGCTGCCAACTTGCACAATTGTGCCCGCCGCTTCATGGCCTAAAACCATCGGTTCATTCACAATATAAGGCCCAATGCCGCCATGCGTATAATAATGCACGTCACTGCCACAAATGCCAACAACATCAATATTTATCTCAACATCCGTAGCGCCCAATTCATGGGCTAGTTCAATCTCACGTAGGCTTAATTCATGTTGTTTTTCGAGCACAAGCGCCAGACTTGTGCGGCTTTTTTGATCACTCATTATTTATTTCCCTTTAAAATTCGATTGAGGAAGCCACTAATCGCACCCAAAAAGATAAGCGGTGGCAGTGATAGAATAATCACTGAGGCATTCAAAATGCCCCATGGCACATTACGACCCAATAAAGTAAATTCAGACGCCACAATCGGCAATGTTTTGGCATCAAATGTAGTCAGCATCAACGCGATTAAAAACTCATTCCATACCAATACAAAACTAAAGATAATCGCCCCAAACAAAGCTGGCGCAGCAATCGGCAACGATATTTTAAAAAAGATCGCATAAGGCCCATAACCATCAATAATACCAGCTTCTTCAATGCTTTGTGGCACTTGCTCAAACGCCGGGATAGACAGCCAAATTATGGTCGACATGGTCAATAATGTATAGGTGATGACCATCGACATTTTGGTATCATAAAGCCCTAAATCTAAAAATATCGCCATCAAAGGTATGGCAATCGCCACCGGTGGCAAAAACCGCAGAGACAAAACAAAAAACTTAATGTCCTCGCCGCCACGTATTTTATATTTGGCCAAGGCATAAGCCGCTGGAATGCCCATAATGCTGCCTATCATCAGTGCCGAACCGACAATGATGACCGAATTCATCAACGCAATTTGGATTTTAGGCCGGCTAAATACATAAATGTAATTTTCCATCGTCGGGCTAAAAAATAATTTAGGAATCGGCGTCACAATGTCGACCAATTCTTTAAACGAATTGATGATCGTCCACACCACTGGAAACAGCGAAAATACCACCAAAAAGAATAGAATAATCTTGACCAAAGGCTGGTTGAAATTTAGGAATCTTGCCATTTTCTCACCCATTTAAAAATAATTGTAAAGGTAATGATCGTGCCGATTAACATCAACACCGCCATGCTAGCGGCGTAAGATGTACGCCCCGCTTCCACAAAACCTTGCGAGAAAGCATACATATCCAATGTCTCGGTCACAATGCCCGGGCCACCACG
>NVUS02000110.1 GCA_002402005.2 OCS116 cluster bacterium
GGAGACCGGTGCTCTAGCCAACTGAGCTACACCCCTAAAACAGCTAGGCATGTAAAACCACATACAGGCCAAAAATTCAATGAGTTTTTTGACATATAGGCAGAAAATTACGCTTTAGGTTAAAATTAGCCCATACCTGTGCTTAACAAAGCCAAGTTTTTATAACCTGCCCGTTGCAACCTAATCGCCGCACTCTCGGCTCGTGCGCCTTTGGCACAATATAATATTAATGATTGAGATATATCCAAATCACCGACAGCGCTCTGAGATATTGCCGACAGTGACCAATGAGCAGCATCTTGATGATGCTCTGCCTCAAATTCGTCACGTTCACGCACATCTAACAACTGAGCTGTGCCCTTATCTGCAAGCCCTACAATGTCAAATGGCTTAAATTGCGATTCAAACTCTGTATTCAGCTTAATCTTGCGCATTGTAAAATCATATAGGTCGAGCATAATCACTTTATCAATCACCTCAGCCACGCCCGCCAGATGCTTTATCACCTCATGGGCTTGCATAAGCCCAAACACGCCCGCCACAGTGCCCAATACGCCGCTATCGGCACAATTAAGCGCATTTAGTGCCGGTTCGTTAAACAAAGCGCGATAACTCGGATAACCCTGCCCGCCAAACACGCCCAAATAACCAGACATACCTTCTATAGAAGCAGACACCATCGGGATATCAGCCGCAATACAGGCATCATTAATCGCATATTTGGCATTATAATTGTCGGTACAATCCAGGATTAAATCAAATTTATTGGCCAGTTCCAGTGCATTATGCGCACCTAATTTGGCTTTCATCGCTTCAACTGAAATATCTTTGTTTTGCAGACTTAATTTCTGCGCAGCAACCTCAGCTTTATACGCGCCAATGTCGTCTTCATTATATAAAGTTTGGCGATGCAGATTTGACAGCTCGACAATATCTGCATCCATAATGCTTATATGCCCAACGCCCGCACCGGCCAAATAGGGCAAACAAGCTGCGCCCAAACCACCAGCACCGACAACCAATATACGCGCATGATTTAATTTGGCTTGACCTTGCACACCAAAACCCGTCACCCGCATTTGGCGATCATATCTATTTAAATTCATAATGATAACAATTGATTATATTTAAAACTTAATATTTTGATTCAACTAAAATGTGAACCAATTCTAAGCTTAAAATAGATCTTATAAAATATCTGTCAAGTGTAGAGACAGGGCGACAACCGCCCTGCTCCGCAATTGTTTTATTTATAGGTTTCAAAACCAATATTTATAGCTTGGTCGGTAATCTGATTAACCCGAAATTGCGCCTTGCGCCCTTCATTGGTTTGTACACAGATAAACGAGCCGACAGGCATTTGCCCTGTACTCACTTGCTGGCTGTTATAACGCGCTGCATTACAACCGATGAAGCCACGTTCATTGCGCCGCCCAATCGCCATAGCTGCGCCATTTAATGTGCGCAAATATAACCGACCATTGCCCGCCCGTAAATATTGTAAATCTGCGCCCGTGCGGCCAACTAAGCCAGTGTCCAAATCCAACCGTTGAGTTTGGCGCAACACCGCTTGGCCTTGCAAATAATTGGCGATTAAATGGCTTTCATTGGGCAATTGCGGTTTTGCCACCGTGGTTTGAAATTGTGCAAATATCTGCATGGATGATGCGCTTTTGTAAACCGATGTGTGCAACCGCGCCCGATCTTGCGCATAGGTTTTGCACTCGCCAGTAAAGGAAGGCCCAGTGCACAATTTAACCGCAGCGCCATTATAAACTTTCACCGAAGCAAATACATCATTCATACCACGCAAATTATTGTGAATGGATATGCCTTCGCAAATCTCTGCACCGGTATAATTTATGCCAGTATATAAGCAAACCGTTGCTTCAGCACCATTTTGCTGCGGGTTAAATGTCACAATGTCATCTTGATCATCAAAAACATCATTGCCATTGCCAGTGTTGTTGCCATTGCTGCTAAAATCACTCGGCTCATCACACTCACTGCTAAAAACCGGTCCATTTTGATCAAGCTTAAAGGTAAATTTACAGTTTTTGCCCTGAGTGCCACCATTATTTTGGCGCACTGCGGTCAAAAATTTACCACTCACCCAACCGTCAGCACCATCATGCTTTACATAGCACCATCTATATTGGTTACATTCAGTGGCATCAACCACCTCACCCGCGTGCAATGTATCGACCACCTGATATTTCGTGCCCGGCCCCGAACGTACATTCACTGCTGTTGAGGCCTGCGCGGGTCCAGCATAGGCGCTCACATGGCTCATCAACACACTCAAAGTTGCAACTGCAACCAACAAAATCTTACTTTTTGACAACATAATCGTCCCCTTTAACATCATTTAGCTGAGACTATATAATCTCAATGCTGAACGAAAACTGAACAGGTCATTCATATTGGCAAAATTAGTTGATTTTATGACGTGGCGCTAAAAACAATTTTTGAGCAATTCCTTAGTATTCTCCAAGGTCATCTCAATTGGGTTACCACCGGTGCTCGGGTCAAGCAATGCCATCGCCGCCAAACGGTCAATGTCATTCACATCCACACCCAATTCGCCAAGGTTTTTAGGAATGTTCAGCGCGTCATTTAACTCACCCACAAAATCATAAAAACCGTTAAATCCACCTTTTATGCCCAAATAAGCCGCAGCTTCGTCAATACGTTGCTCAATCACACTACGGTTATAATTCAACACCGGCTGCATCACCACCGCATTTGTCGTGCCATGATGAGTATGATAAACCGCACCAATTGGATGCGACAGCGCATGAATAGCGCCCAAACCTTTTTGAAACGCCGTCGCGCCCATGGCAGCGGCTGACATCATTTCGGCTCGGCCAACTAAGTCATTGCCATCCTTATAAACGTTCAGCAGATTATTTTTCACCAAGCGCATGCCCTCTAAGGCAATGCCTTGGCTCATCGGGTGATAATGCGGGCTGCTATAGGCTTCCAAACAATGCGCAAACGCATCCATGCCTGTGCCTGCCGTAATCATTGGCGGCATGCCAACGGTAAGCTCTGGGTCACAAATCACCGTCACTGGCATTAATTTGGGATGAAATATAATTTTTTTGGTTTCGGTTTTACTATCGGTCAGCACACCAGCACGGCCAACTTCCGAGCCGGTACCGGCTGTAGTTGGCACAGCAATCACTGGATAAATGGCATCAGTATTGGCACGAGTATACCAATCACCAACATCTTCCAAATCCCACACACTGTTCAAGGGTGCTTTGAGCTCTTGGCCAGCCATTAATGCCACCATTTTACCCAGATCAAGGCCAGAACCGCCACCAAAGGCAATCACCCCATCATGGTCACCAGCTTTAAACGCCGCGACACCATCTTGCATGTTTTTCTCATTCGGGTTGGGGTCAACATCGCTAAATAACGCGGCTTCAACACCGCCAGCTGCTAATATTTCCATAGCATTTAGGGTGATTGGCAAGCTTGCCAAACCTTTATCGGTCACCAATAACGGCCGTTTAATACCGTTGGCTAAACAAGTCTCAGCCAATTCTTTAATGCGGCCGTTGCCAAATTTAATCTGTGTTGGGTAGCTCCAATTGCCAAAATATTCCATACTCTTTGCTTTCAATGTCTAGTCTTAGTTCTTTTTCAGATGATATGATTTTGCA
>NVUS02000111.1 GCA_002402005.2 OCS116 cluster bacterium
ACAAAGCCGTGGCGCGAAAATATTCTGCTATCATGTTGATGATTTGGCCACCCAAGCCAACCAAGTGGCAGCCTACGGCCATTGGGTGAGCGTGCGCGATGAGATCGGCAACCATTTCACCAAAGGCGAGCTGGTGCGCGAAGATTTACGCCAATTTGATGCTCTTTTCATGCGCCAAGACCCACCATTTGACATGGCCTACATCACCGCCACACATATTTTAGATCAGATTGCCGACGATGTATTGATCGTCAACAATGCCAGTGAAGTGCGCAACGCGCCCGAAAAAATATTTGTGCTTAAATTCCCCGACTTAATGCCCGAAACCCTGATCACCCGCTCCCAACGCGAGATTGAAGATTTTCGCGAAAAACATGGCGACATCATCGTCAAACCACTTTATGGCAATGGCGGCGCCGGTGTATTTCGGCTGAAGAAAGACGATTCAAACCTGGCTTCATTGTTAGAGCTGTTTTTTGAAAAAAACCGCGAACCTTTGATGATTCAACCCTTCCTAAAAGATGTAAAATTCGGCGACAAACGCATTATTTTAATTGACGGCGAAATTGCTGGCGCGATTAACCGCGTGCCACTCGAAGGCCAAGTGCGCTCTAACATGCATGTTGGCGGCCGGCCAGAACCTGTCGGCATCACCGCCAGAGACCGCGAAATTTGCGAGGCGCTAAAGCCTGAACTCAAAGCCCGTGGCCTCATTTTTGTCGGCATCGATGTGATTGGCGATTACCTAACCGAAATTAACGTCACCTCACCCACCGGCATCCGCGAAGTTGAACGGTTCGATGGAGTGAACATTGCAGATATGATATTAGACGTGGTCGAACAAAAAATCAAACATTAACGTTCTCTTTTTGTTCTTGACAAATTGCCACCATTCCTATACCTTCCGTTCAACTTGAATGGAAATAAAATGGTTGCACATATCAAAACAGTGACATTTATCGGCACCGAAGCCCTTGCGGTCGATGTGCAGGTGCAAATCAGCTCTGGCATGCCGGCGTTTACCATTGTTGGCCTGCCCGATAAAGCCGTGGCCGAAAGCCGCGAGCGGGTACGTGCTGCACTCGGCGCTGTCGGTTTAGCACTACCGCCCAAACGAATCACGGTTAACTTAGCCCCAGGCGACCTGCCCAAAGAAGGCAGCCATTTTGATTTGCCAATCGCGCTAGGTTTAATGGCTGCTGCCGGCATCATACCGATCGATTATATCAGTCGCTTCATCGCCATTGGCGAATTGTCATTAGATGGCTCAATCGCTCGGGTCAGTGGCAGTTTACCAACCGCCATATTTGCCAATGCGCATGATTTAAGCCTAATTTGCCCGGCCAGTTGCGGCGCAGAAGCCGCGTGGGCGGGGGATGATTTCGAAATTTTGGCCCCACAAAACCTAATCAGTCTGATCAACCACATTAAAGGCGAACAAGTGCTAACAAGACCGGTTGCCCAAGTGCGTGATGAGCTGCAAAACCAACCCGATCTACGCGACATTCGCGGCCAAGAAAATGCCAAACGCGCGTTAGAGATTACCGCTGCCGGCGGGCATAATATGCTAATGGTCGGCCCTCCAGGTGCTGGCAAATCCATGTTGGCCTCGCGCTTAAGCGGCATTTTGCCAGCGCTCGAAACCAAAGAAATGTTAGAAACCAGCATCATTGCCAGCGTGGCCGGCAATTTACCGGATGGTCAATTGAGCCAAGTGCGGCCGTTCCGTGCGCCGCATCACAGCGCTAGCATGGCGGCATTAATTGGTGGTGGCAGCAAACCACAACCCGGCGAGATTTCACTCGCACATCGTGGCGTGTTGTTTTTGGACGAATTACCCGAGTTTGCCCCACGCGTATTGGACAGTTTGCGCCAACCGCTAGAAACCGGCGAAGTGCTGGTATCCCGCGCCAATTACCATGTCAATTACCCAGCTAAATTTCAGCTGATTGCGGCGATGAATCCCTGCAAATGCGGCATGGCCGGACAGGTCGGGCATGTATGCAAACGCGGCGCCAGATGCGCAGATGATTACCAAGCGCGGCTTTCTGGCCCACTGCTCGATCGGATTGACATTCACATACATGTACCATCAGTCAGCCCGCAAGATTTGAGCTTGCCCGCCGCCAAAGAAGGTAGTGAAGATGTCGCCAAACGCGTCACCGCAGCCCGCAAATTACAGGCAGCCAGATTTAAAAAATTTGGCCTCGACATTCTAACCAATAGCGAAATCTCACCACAGCATATTGATGAAGTTATCTTGATTGATGCCGCTGCCAAAGCGTTACTGCTCAAGGCCTCAGATAAATTAAGGCTAAGCGCCCGCGCCTATCACCGGGTGTTACGCTTGTCACGCACCATAGCCGATATCGAGATTTGTGAAATTGTCAGCAGCACCCACATTGCCGAGGCACTTAATTATCGCGGTTTAACAAATCATAAAGCGCAGGCAGCAGCCTGATATTTAATTTCACTATGGAAAGGGTTTAATAACTAATTTACCTTAGACTTATCGCTAACCTATCAGCTATTATTTATAGTGTTGATTGTTAAGAGCCGAAAAGTCATTCATGCAAAATCAATTTCTAAGACAATCCGCTAACCCTTCAAACATCAGGGAAAGTTTAAGCGAAAAAGCCTTTTCGGACTTAAATAATTTAGATCAATTGTTACAAAAGCCCGATGATGATACTCATTATCTAAGTGAAACTGAATTTAACGAATTTGATCAATATTCTGAATATGAAGAGAATTCATCCAGTCAATTTCTAAGTCTCATCACATCAAAACGCTTTCTAATCTTTAATTTAATTGCCTTAATCTCCATTTTATTCACCGGCATTTACCTGCAATATTTTGTCGAGGTTTCATCTGGTCCGCTGATGCTAATCGGCATTGGCCAAGCCATTATTTTCATGTGTCTCAATATTTATGGTCGCGAAACGGTACATAAACAAAGCCGCATCGACCGTTTGTCGACCCAAAAAATGGCCGAAATTGCAGTTAATTTGGAGCAAAATGTTGATCATTTGAACATTGAAAAATGGGATTTACAGCAAAGCGAAAAACGCTATCGTGGCCTGGTCAACAGCCAAAGTGACATCATCATTCGTCAAAACATTCAAGGCAAATATACCTATGTGAATAGTGTTTTTTGCAATATTTTCGACATGCGCAAAGAAGAAGCACTCAACCGGCGCAAAATCATTCCGGTGGTCGAAGGCGATCAAAGCTCCATTTTCCCCGAAATTACCCAACCCCCTTATAAAGCCCATCGGGTGCAATTGATTCAAACCCGGTTTGGCCTCAAATGGTATAGCTGGGAAGAGCAAGCGATTTTCGACAAAAACAAGCGTATCACCGAAATTCAGTCAGTCGGACGTGACGTCACCGCCTATAAATTGGCCGAAAAAGAAATTGAAGTGGCGCGCGATCATGCGCAAGCCGCCAATAGCGCCAAAAGCATGTTTTTGGCCACCATGAGCCACGAGATCAGAACCCCGATGAATGGCGTTTTGGGTATGATTAACCTGCTTATGGATACAGATTTAACCGCCGAGCAACAGAATTATGCCGATGCGGTGAAAACCTCTGGCGAAAGCCTACTATCACTAATCAATGAAATTTTAGACTATTCCAAAATCGAAGCCGGCAAATTAACCTTGTCACCACACAAGTTTGACATTGCGAAATTGGTCGAAAATGTCACCGAATTATTGTCATCCAGGACCTCAGCCAAAAACATCGAAATCGCCGCGCGGATCGACCCAAGCGTGCCACAAATTTTGGTTGGCGATGAGAAACGCATTCGCCAAGTGTTGGTCAATTTATTGGGCAACGCCATCAAATTCACCGAATATGGTGGGGTTTCGATAGAAGTCGAAGCCAGCAATGAAGTTAACGACAAAGCCGGCGATATGATTTGTGATCTTAAATTCACCATTAAAGACACTGGCATTGGCATTAGTGAAAGTGATCAAGTTAAAATATTTAGCGAGTTTGAGCAAGCCGATGGCACGCATTCACGCAAGTTTGAAGGCACGGGTTTGGGGCTGTCAATTTCTAAAAAAATCATCAAAATGATGGGTGGCAAAATCAACGTCGCCAGTGTGCTAGGTAAGGGCTCATGCTTTAGCTATAATTTGCTATTGCGTACCGATCTTGAGGATGTTGTCGAGCAGAAGGACAACCAGCTAGAGGGTCATCACTTTATCATCTTGTCCAAACAAGCCATCGAAATCGGCCTGATTCAACATCAGCTCGATCAAGCCAAGGCCACCACAAAAATCATCACATCATATAATGAAATGTTGGCACAAGTCGAAAATGCCAACCAAGCCAAAGCCAGCCATATCACCGTCATTACCGATGCCGAAATGGCCAATCATGAATATTTACGCCAACTCGAAATTTGCGAGAAAAATTGGCACGGCGCACCAATGCGCACCATTGTCTTGTTGGCTCCCAAACAACGGCGTATGGTGCAAGATTTTAAAGAAAAATTCGGTTTTGATTTTTACTTAATCAAACCCATCCGGCGCGATTCATTGTTCAACATTATCTTATGCGCCCATCTAAAAATCTCCATAGCTGGCATTGAAGTGCCGCATCATGACCGCAGCTTAATCTATAAAAAACTTGCCAAACAGGGCAATTTAGAATCCTACCGCGCCTCCGGTCACGAAGTTGAAGCCGCCCAAGAAAAACCCGCCACTATCAGCATAAGCGACAAGGCCCAACCTTTCCCAAATGCCACCAAAACTCCAAAGGCTCCCGAAAATGGTGGGCCAGAAATCAACATATTATTGGCCGAAGATAACCAGATAAATGTCATGTTGGCCGAAGCATTGCTTAAAAAACTAGGCATGACCTGCCACCATGCCGAAAATGGCAAACGAGCGGTCGAAATGCTGGAAAGCCAAGAAGTTGGTTTCTATCAATTGGTGCTAATGGATGTTCACATGCCCATTATGGACGGCTTAGAAGCCACCAAAGCCATCCGGAATTTGACCGATCCTGCCAAGGCCAAAACCCCAATCATCGCCCTCACCGCCAACGCATTTGAGGAAGATCGAAAAATGTGTTTAGGCGTCGGCATGAATGATTATCTGATGAAACCATTGGACGAAAAGAAATTTAGGCAGATTATTCAGACCTTTGTGACCAAACAAGTGGCTGTGGCTAAAGCCGCGATTATTTAGGCTTTTCATGGTTTGGGTTTGCATTTTGACCTTAAGTTTTATACTATTTGCATAACTTAAAAATCAAAATTGATCGCGCCCGAATGTCCAACGAAAAAGCCAGCAAACCGGTTCACAAAATCACTCCCATGATGCAGCAATTTATGGAAATTAAAATTGCCAATCCCGGCAAATTGCTGTTTTTCCGCATGGGCGATTTTTACGAATTATTCTTTGATGACGCCGTCGCCGCTTCATTGGCGCTCAACATCACCCTCACCAAACGCGGCAAGCACGAGGGCAAAGACATCCCAATGTGTGGCGTACCGGTGCATGCTTCGACCGGATATTTGCAAAAATTGGCCAAAAAAGGTTTTAAAGTCGCAATTGTCGATCAGCTAGAAGATCCCAAAGAAGCCAAAAAACGCGGCCCCAAATCGGTGGTCAAACGCGGCGTGGTGCGCATTGTTACCGCCGGCACGCTGACTGAAGACAGCTTGCTCAACGCCCGTTTGAATAATTATCTATTGTCAATTGTGCCCAATATCAGCCTGTCAGAATCTAGCGAGCCAATGCTGGCTGTGGCTTGGGTGGATATTTCCACCGGAAGTTTCGCCTGCGAAACAATGTCTTTAAACAATGTCAACGCCACCATTGCGCGGCTTGAGGCCAAAGAAATTATTTATTCCGAAAGCTTAGAGACATTTATTGAGCCGTTCAAAGCCGGCAATACACCAGTCAACTATTTAGAATTATGGACAGAACGCGGCGCGATTCTTTCACCCTGCCCGCAAGATAGTTTTGACAGTCAACAGGCTACGAGTAATTTTTCTGACTATTTTGACCTGTCCAACATCACCGAATTGGGCAGCTTTAACCGCGCCGAACTCAGCGCTTTGGGCGGCCTATATGCCTATATTCACGAGACTCAAAAAGGCCAAATGCCAATTCTAAAACGCCCAGACCAGCATGAGATGGGCAGCAATATGCTGATTGATGCCGCCACCCGCACAAGCTTGGAAATCTTGCGCACTCAAACTGGCGAAAAAGCCGGCAGCCTACTCAACGCCATTGACCGCACAGTCACCGGCCAAGCCGCTCGGCTATTGGCCGGCCGGCTATCATCGCCACTCACCGATCAAAAAACCATCGAAAACCGACTGAATATGATTGCCTGGTTTTTAGACCAAAGCCACTATATTCATGATTTCAGAGACCTCATCAAAAGCCTGCCCGACATTGAACGCGCCTTAGCTCGGCTGGCGATTGGCCGCGGCGGCCCGCGCGATTTGCTTAGCCTGCGCACCGCTTTTTTAAAGGCACAACAAAGCGAAGCGCTGTTTTTAAACTCCGAGCGCGAAAGCTGGCCGCAAGATTTAAAAACCGCCATTCAAAATCTCAACTTAAGCCATTGCAACCTTAACCAATTGTTGATCGATAATTTGGATGATGAAGTGCCATTATTGGCGCGCGATGGCGGCTTTATCCGCGATGGTTTGCGCCCCGATTTGGATGAAGCGCGGCAATTGTCCACGCAAGGTCGGCAGTATATTGCTGGGCTTGAACGCAAATATGGCCAACATACGGGCGTTAAAAATCTGCGCATCAAACATAACAATATGTTGGGTTATTTTATCGAAGTGAGTGCCGCCAATGGCGACATTCTGCTCAATCAATTTAAAGCCGATTTCATCCACCGCCAAACCATGAAAAACGTGGTGCGTTTCACCAGTGTCGAGCTTGGCGAGTTGGAAGTTAAAATTTCTTCCGCCGGCAATCGATCGCTTGAGATTGAATTGCAAGAATTTGAAAAACTGGTGAATGCCACCACAGATTTTGCGCCAAATCTCAACAAATTGGCCGCCGCCTTGGCCGAACTTG
This sequence comes from OCS116 cluster bacterium, assembly GCA_002402005.2. Lineage (GTDB taxonomy): Bacteria > Pseudomonadota > Alphaproteobacteria > Rhizobiales > OSC116 > OCS116. Next base: position 7,062 of record NVUS02000111.1, read on the forward strand.
ATGTCGCCGCGGCGTTGGCTTTGTTGGCTGGCGAAGAGAATTATTGCCGCCCCAAAATTGACAATAGCCAAATATTCAACATTGAAAATGGCCGCCACATTGTGGTCGAGCAAGCACTTAAAAGCCGTAATGAACCAGCGTTTATTGCCAATGGTTGCCTGCTCAATCAAGCCGAAAAAGACAGCCAAAAATCTGCACGAATTTTGCTACTCACCGGCCCAAATATGGCGGGTAAATCAACCTATTTACGCCAAAATGCCCTGATCGCCATTTTGGCACAAATGGGTTGTTATGTGCCAGCACAATCGGCGCATATTGGCATTATCGACAAACTGTTTAGCCGCGTCGGTGCGTCGGATGATTTGGCGCGTGGCCGCTCAACCTTTATGGTCGAAATGGTCGAAACCGCCACCATTTTAAACCAAGCCACCCAAAAATCCTTGGTTATTTTAGATGAAATTGGCCGCGGCACCGCCACTTATGATGGCCTGTCAATCGCGTGGGCCACCATTGAACACCTGCACGAACAAAACGGTTGTCGTTCGCTATTCGCCACGCATTATCACGAATTAACTGGCTTGAATGACAAGCTTAAACATTTGAAAAACGCCACCATGCGGGTCGCCGAATGGAATGGCGAAGTGCGCTTTTTACACGAAGTGCGCAAAGGCGTGGCCGAGCGCTCTTATGGTATACATGTGGCCAAATTGGCCGGCTTGCCCGATCTGGTCATCAACCGCGCCACCGAGGTTTTGGAATATTTAGAAAAAAACCAAAACAAAGAAATCAAACAAAATATGGTCGATGATTTGCCGCTCTTCAACCATGC
>NVUS02000112.1 GCA_002402005.2 OCS116 cluster bacterium
CAAAACATCGAACAATTGCCGATAGCTAATTTTGTGCAAACGCGCAAACAATAAGATAATCAATGCCGAAAATAATATACCACCATGCATCGACATGCCACCATCCCACACCGAGAAAATCTCGATTGGGTTGGCGAGATATTTATCTAGATTGTAGAATAAAACATAACCCAGCCGCCCCCCAAAAAACACCCCTAGAAATGTGTAAAAGGTAAGGTTATCAACCATTTCATCAGTTAAATCATGCGGGCCAGACCATAGAGATTCGGTGCGGGCCAATTTTTTAATATACATCATACCCAATAACAGACTGGCCAAATAGGCAAGCCCGTACCACTGAATTGAAAATGACCCAATGCTTATGGCTGTTGGGTCTATATTGGGAAAGGCAAAACCAATTTCTTGCATATTAGATACTCATTTCTTAAAAATAATTCACTATAACTTATAGCCAATTCTATGCAATGAGCAACAAAAAAGCCCGCAGCAAAAGGGAGAGCTACGGGCTTTTTAGAGTGCGGATTATGGGGTTTATTCCATAGTATCCACTTGTTTGTATAATTCTTTAAAGGCCTTTTTGGCTTTGCCTTTTACTTTTTTATTCTTTTGCACATCGTCATAATTACCTGTGTAATCGCCGACCAAAATCAGGCCAATCATACCCATTGAAGCATGTGGTGTGCATTTATACTGGTATGTGCCTTCGGTGGTGAATGTGATTTCGAATTCTTTACCGATTTTGCTTTTCCATTTTTCGGCACCTTCGGGGATGCCTTTTTTATAAGACTGCGTATTGTGGCCTTTATCTGTAGAGATAAATTTTACAGTATCACCCACTTCAATTTTAAGCACAGCCGGAGAAAACACATTGCGCAGCTTCTTATTATCTGGATCTTTATTGAGCATAAGCACTTCATGTGTGGCGGCCCAAACAGATGTGATGCTCACAGCAGAAGTGAGGATGACGATGCCGGTGGCTATAAGTAATTTGCGGAACATATTTATCTCCATGTTGTGTCTACAGATTGATTTCGAGATCATTAATGACACAAACAAAAACTTGATGCAAATCAACAAAATTAGATATTATTTATATAAAACAACATATTAGTTGTATTTTTGTACATTAGTGACGCAGTTTACGAAAATTTATGACGGTGGAAAACTCACTGCCTCTTTAAAATTTATCGACAACGCTTATATAGGCAATATCAACATAAAGGAATGCGCAATGAACGACCCCCAAATGGCACATAAAATGATGGCCTATGATGCAGGCAAAAAAGATGTTTTGCTGGCCTATATATTGTGGTTCTTTTTAGGCAGTTTTGGCGTGCATAGATTTTACATGAACCGCACGTCATCAGGCGTTATGATGGCTTTATTGCATGTGGTGTCTTGGGTCACTTTGGTCATTGCACTTGGCTTTTTAGGCCTTGGTTTGTTAGGCATTTGGTGGGTGATTGACGCCTTTTTAATCATGGGTTGGGTGGAGCGCCACAATATGCAACTTGCCAACCATATTGGCTAACAAAAGCCAATATTGAAGCAGTTGATAAAACCAACAAAACAGTGTAGCTTTAAACGAGATATGGCACGATTCGGTGCAGGTAATTGGTTTGAGTAACTGTTAAATATGAATGATCGTCAAGACGGCCGTAAAGGCCACGTGATTGGGTTTGGTGGGGTTTTTTTTAAATCAAAACGCGCCGCTGACTTGGCTCACTGGTATAAACAGATATTGGGTGTGCCGGTAAGTGACAGTGGCGTGGCCTTGTTCAAAAGATCTGACAATAAAGATTTTGCCTATAATGATATCACCGTCTGGGCTCCGTTTGATGACGACACCAACTATTTTGCCCCTTCTGAAACGGGCTTTATGATCAATTATCTGGTTGATGATTTGAACATGTTGCTCGACCGCATTAAATTACTCGGCATATTGCCCGTACAGCCAGTTGAGATTACCAAAGACGGTAAATTTGCCTGGATTATGGACCCCGAAGGCAATAAAATTGAGCTTTGGCAACCGCTTCGTCCGGAGGACGAAGAGTAAGCTCTGAGTTTCTATTTGCCCCAAGACAGCAAATTCCGAGTGCCCATCTGCCCCTAAGACACAAATTCTGCGCCCCTATCTTATCTACCCCAAAACGGCAAACTCTGAGTGCCAGCCTGCCCTCGTTTCCAAACAAAGGCCATTTCAGTGAGCGCGTGTTCGGCCGTTCGAAGCCGCTGCCAGCCAACGCGCGGTCGGCTAGCGCGGCATGCGTAGCATGTGGAGCGCACGGACCGAAGGGAATGCCTGTGGTGCAAGTGCTAACAGTGAGCTTAAGCGAACGTATAAATGAAGTACCCGAGTATAGGCGGGATGCTTCCCAGTATAGGCTGTTGAAAGACAGTTGGCTGGTAGTTGATGCTCTGGAAGTCTGCATCTTTACACCCACCTATCGGTGGCTAGTGGCCCCTGCGGGCGCTTGCATCCGCAAGCTTGCTAAGCCACTCGGCCGCTGGTCGTGTGCTGATTCACCACCCAACCTAACCTCATTAAGCTGAGTTAGCTAGAGTATGCCGATATTCCAAATTTCGGTGCACGAACTGTATTCTGAATTTGCTGTAAAAAACAGTTGGCTGGTAGCAAACACTCTGGAAGTCTGCATCTTTACGCCCACCTATCGGTGGGCTAGTGGGCCCTGCGGGCGCTTGCATCCGCAAGCTTGCTAAGCCACTCAGCCGCTGGTCGTGTGCTGGTTCACCACCCCAATCAACTACATTACGCTTAGTGAGCTAGAGTTTGGGCGAAACTCCGAATTTCGGCACACAAATTATATTCTGAATTTGCTGTTATAGGGCAAACGGAAATGCTGAGCTAAGAAGAGTATGCCGACACTCCGAATTTCGACGCACGAACTATATTCTGAGTTTGCTATTATAGGGTAGATAAAAATGCCGAGCTTGCTTCTAGCTACTCACCATCAAACGCACATAATGCCGCCACTTTTATCCCATCAGCAGCCAATCTTTCGCCACCACCCAACGCTGGTAAATCAACAATAAAGGCTGCATGTTCTACCACGCCGCCTAGCCGTCTAATAAGTTTTACACCAGCTAAGGCTGTACCGCCTGTGGCCAGCAGATCATCTAACAACAAAATCTTCTGTCCTGCTTCTAGCGCATCTTTGTGAATTTCAATAATCGCGCTGCCATATTCCAACTCATATTCCTCAGAAATCACATCCGCCGGCAATTTACCTTTTTTGCGGATCGGAATGAAACCTTTGCCCATTTCGATCGCCAGTGCACCACCAATGATAAAGCCACGGGCATCTATGCCGGCCACCAAATCAAACTCCTCATCTTTATACAAAGCCGCCAACTGTTTGACCACTTCGCGCATGCCATCGGCATCACGAAATAAAGTGGTGACATCGCGGAACATAATGCCCTTATGCGGATAATCAGGAATGGTGCGGATAAGTGATTGAATGTCGAATGTCATGAGTTTTCCTATAATACGCGGCCAGCCACGGCATCTAATTTG
>NVUS02000113.1 GCA_002402005.2 OCS116 cluster bacterium
GCCATTCGTTTGGATGTTGATTTCTTTGACAATATTATTTCCAAAACTGATGGCTTGGGTGAAACTGGCCAAGTGTTCCTAAGTGATACCAACGGCCTAGTGCTAACTGACATGCCGCATGCTTCAGCCTCCACTGCATTGGTTGCCAGTGTGAAATATGATGTGATTGCCGAAGTGGCTGCACAAAACCACATCACGGAAGGTGTTGGCGTCAATGCAGACGGTGTTGATATGATGATGACCGCCCGCCCGTTCACTTTTTTCGATATGACTTGGGTGATTGTTGCCGAACGTTCAATGGACGAAGCTTTAGGCGCCATCCACGAAATGCGTAACGGCATGTTAATCGGTGGTCTGATTGTATTGCTGGTTGCCGCCGGGATTGCCGTCATGGTGTCGCGTTCAATCACGAAGCCATTATCACGTTTAACATCTAACATGCAGGCGCTTTCTAAAGGTGATACTGATGAAGATATGAGCGCCAAATATTGGATTAACGAATTGCGCATTATGGCAAATTCACTGGTGGTGTTTAAAGACAATGCCATTGCCCGGGTGCACGCTGAGACCGAGAAAGCCAAACTTGACGAGCAAGAGCTCAAGAAAACTCAATATATTTCTGGCCTAATCGAAAATTTTCAAAACAGCTCAACCGACAGCATTGGCAATGTGAAAACCGCCTCTGATCGCTTGGAAGGCGTATCAAAAGACCTCAACGATTCGGCAACTGAAATGCAAAGCCAAAGCCGTTTGGTTATCGATAATGTTGAAGATACATCACATAATGTGACCAGCGCAGCCACTGCAACCGAAGAAATGGTTGCATCGATTAGTGAGATTGCTGAGCAAGCTTCATTGTCAACTGACATTGCCGAAGAAGCCCGCACCAAAACTAGCGAAACTGTAGAAGTGATCAACACCCTATCTTCAAGTGCCAAGCATATTGAACAAGTGGTTAAATTGATCGAAGAGATTGCCGAACAAACCAATTTGCTAGCGCTCAACGCGACGATCGAAGCGGCACGGGCTGGCGATGCTGGTAAAGGTTTTGCAGTTGTGGCTAACGAGGTGAAAAGCCTTGCCAACCAAACAGCAAAAGCTACAGATGAAATTGCCGAACGGGTTTCTGCCATTCAGGAAGATAGCCAAAAAGCCAACCGAGCGATTGTTGATGTTGAGAATATCATCAGTAAACTTTCAGATAGCTCACTGGGTGTGGCTTCCGCTGTGGAAGAGCAAAGCGCAGTGATTAATGAGATTTCATCGAATGTAAACAATGCATCAGACCTCTCAACAAAGAGTGCAGATAGCATGAATGTGGTGGGTACATCTATCGACGATACCAAAGCGGTTTCCAACGATGTTTATGGCTTGGCTAACGATCTTAAAGGTCAAGTGGCAAGTCTTGAAACAGACATTTCAAACTTCCTTCAAGGTGTTAAATCTGCCTAACCAATATCATCAGCTAACTGCATTATAATTTGTTTAAATGCAGTTAGCGGTTCAGAACGAATATCTGATGCCAAAAATGTCAATCCAATGGCGTTTTTGGCATTTGGCATGTCCAGCTCAATGCATTTTAATTCGGGGCGTAAATTGGCGAGTTTTTGTTGGCTATAACTCAGCAAGGCTATCGAATCACTATCAATAATCATTTGCTCGGCATTGGTAAATGAATGTATTTCGCAAGTTTGTGTCGGTGGCGTTAGGCCTAAATTTTTAAAAAACAATTCCAAATACTCACGCACCGGCGTGCCGTGTGGCGCGCCAATCCATTGCTGGTTTTGCAGTGATGTTTTGGCCGATTTATGCTGATGGCACGGGTGATCCTTGCGGGCAATCAAAGCATATTGTTCCGAATAGATATAAGCTTCTTGCAAATCATCATGCGGCGGCGGTTGTCTTAACATGCCCATAATGCAATCTATATCACCTTGGCGCAAAGCCTGTATCAGCATGGTGTAATTGCCCGACACCGCAATCAAGCGCAGCGATGGGTGCTGTTTGGTCAGTTTTCCAAAAGCTTTAGCCACCAGGTCTTGGCCAGAAAATGGCAACATGCCAACCGCAATACGACCACTTAATCCTGTATTGGTGCGGTTCAATTTGTCTGGCAAACTCGCAAATTCTTTTTGCAACTCATTATATAATGCGGTCAATTGCCATGCCAGCGGCGTTGCCTCCAAACCTTCTCGTTTTCGCTCAAATAATGGTAAATTCATATATTGCGAGAGCGCGATGATGGCCCGGCTAATGGCCGGCTGTTTTAAATCTAAATTCTGCGCCGCATTCGATGCCCCACCAAACCGCGTCACTGCTGCTATGGCGGTTAAATGATGCCATTTCAAAAAGCTCAGCAAGCGAATTTTCTGGCCTGTCTGTTGGGTGATTTGGGCTTCAATGTCACGAATTTTTGCTAAGGTATATAAAGCTTGCTTCACCACAATCTCGCCCAATGTCGTCGGCTCTGCACCGCCCCAGCCACGCTGAAACAAGGTTATGCCTAAGCTTTTCTCAGCAGCTTTTATGCTGCGTGATATAACCGACTGGGTCATGTTTAAATGGTCTGCCGCCACAGCAAAACCACGATGACGCGCAATGGCGGCAATGATTCTCATTTGTTTTAAGCTGATAAGTGGAGTGTCCATTTTACATTATTACCAAAATGACAATCATTATGCAAGATAAGCATAAGGCGATAAAATATAGAAATGCTAATTTGCTGTGAACTTAAAAAAGTGAGATGAATGATGAATGATAGTTTAGAAAGCAAAATTAACCAGATCGGTAGCGCTGTCGATATGTTGCGCAATTCGCAAATCGGGCCATATCTATTCCCGATTGAGCCCGAATATACCAATTGGCGCGATGAGCAAGAGGCGTGGCGCAAAACCGCCATCCTGTTTAACCAATCTTACCATATGACCGACTTATATGTAGAAGGCCCAGATTGTTATAAATTATTGTCAGATTTAGGCGTCAACACTTTTAAAAACTTTGGCGTCAATAAAGCCAAACAATTTGTCGTGTGTAATTATGATGGCTATGTGATTGGCGATAGCATTTTATACGGCATTGGTGAAAATAAGGTCAATATTGTCGGCCGCCCACCGACCATTAACTGGGTGTCATTCCATGCCGAAACTGGCGATTATGATGTGACAATCCGGCGTGATGAGCGGTCATTATATAACCCACAACCGCGCGAAACCTACCGCTTTCAAGTGCAAGGCCCGAATGCGCAAAAAATATTCGAAAAGGTCAATGGCGGGCCTGTGCCGCCAACTAAGTTTTTCCATATGTTAGAGTTTAACATTGGCGAATATAAAGTCACCGGGCTTAACCATCAAATGTCGGGCTTTCCGGGGTTCGAATTTTGGGGTCCAGCAGAGCAGGGCGATGCGGTCAAAGCGGTATTGGTCGAGGCCGGTGCAGAATTTGGCCTCAAGCTAAGCGGCAGCCGTTGCTATTCAACCTCAGCCATTGAATCGGGCTGGATACCATCTCCCATGCCAGCCATTTATGCTGGTGAGAAAATGAAGAGCTACCGGGAATGGCTCGGCACAAACAGCTTCGAAGCCATTGCCTCATTGGGCGGTAGTTATGTGTCTGACAATATAGAGGATTATTATCAGACCCCGTGGGATTTAGGTTATGGCTTTATGGTCAAGTTCGACCATGATTTTATTGGCCGCGAGGCGCTTGAAAAAATGGCCAAACGCAAACATCGTAAAAAAAGCTGGCTTTATTGGGACAAAGAAGATGTGCTCAAAATCTTCGGTAGCATGTATGAACAAGGCGACAATCGCTACAAATATATGGAATTACCGGCCGGTCATTATGCCACCCATCCGCTAGATAAGATTATGAAAAATGGCAAAATGATTGGTCTGTCTACCTATCCGGTTTACTCCGCCAATATACGTGGCTGGATTTCACTTTGTATGATTGATGAAGATGAGGTTATCTATGGTGACGAGGTTACCGTGGTTTGGGGTGAGCCAGATGGCGGCACAGCAAAAGTTGGAGTCGAACGCCATATTCAACTGGAAGTGAAAGCCAAAATCGCCCCTAAACCTTTCACTCAAACCAAAAACTAAGTGCCATAAACAAAACAACCGCGAAAGCAGATTACGGGCTTTCGCGGTTGATTGGTGAATTGAGGGGATTAGTTTTTAAACACAACGGTCTTGTTGCCATTCAACAAAACCCGATTTTCTAAATGATAGCGCACCGCTCTGGCCAAAACCCGGCGTTCAATGTCACGGCCTTTGCGCACCAAATCATGTGGCATATCATTATGGCTAATCGGTTCAACATCCTGCACTATGATTGGGCCTTCATCCAAATCGGCAGTTACATAATGGGCGGTTGCGCCAATCATTTTCACACCGCGGTCATAGGCTTGATGATAAGGCTTAGCGCCTTTAAAACCCGGTAAAAAACTATGATGAATGTTGATGCAACGGCCAGATAAGAATCTTGAAAAATCATCTGAAAGGATTTGCATATAACGCGCCAATACCACAAGTTCAGCGCCGGTATTGGTGATAATTTCTTTAATTTGAGCTTCTTGCTGTGGCTTAGTATCTTTGGTAATTGGCAAGTGAAAGAACGGAATGTCACCAATCAGTGAAATGTTCAAAGCCTCTTGTGGATGATTTGATACAATGCCTACCACTTCAATATTCAATTCGCCGATGCGCGCTCGGTATAATAGGTCACCTAAGCAATGGTCAAATTTAGACACCATCATCAAAACTTTTCGAGTTTCTTTGCGGTCGTTTAAGCTCCAATTCATTGCATGTTGTTCAGCCAACGGCGCAAAGGCTTTGCGCAACTCTTCAATGGTTATGTCATTGCTCGAAAGGTCAAATACAATGCGTATAAAAAACAAAGATGTATCAACATCATTATATTGTTGGGCATCTAATATATTGGCGCCATTTTCAAATAGAAATCCAGTGGTTTTGGTCACCAGACCCGGCTGGTCGTCACAAGATAAAGTTAATATAAAAGTTTTGTCCACGCATTCGCTCCCTAAGTGTTTGCGGCAGTATCACATATTATTGTATACATTAATAGCAAATAATCTAATTTATTGTCACGTTATTTTGAAAAACAAAAAATATTGCATACATTTTTAAAATATGCTTATATGGCTTCAATCCAAAATAATAAGACTTTATGAGTCTCTAACTAAAGTAAGCGAATTCACATGATTGCAACAGAATTAAATTCACATATGCTAACTAGTTTTTTAAATGGCTATACAGCAGAAGTCACTTCTGGTGATAAAAAATCAATGACTGCCGCCGAAAAAATGATGAGTCCGGGCGCTGAAGTGTTTGTGGCCTCATTGCCAAAAGATACAATAGATAAGCAAGTGGCGGCTGTGGTTAGAATTCATCAAGCCGGTCTAAAGCCTGTTCCGCATATTGTTGCCCGTAATGTCAAAGACTTAACGTCATTGGAGCAAACCCTAGAACGGTTTGTGGCCGAAGCCAAAATAGACACAGCCCTTATATTGGGTGGTGATCGCGACGATGCAGTTGGCGATTTTGATGCAAGCCTACAATTGATCGAAACCGGCCTATTGCAAAAAGTTGGCATCAAGAAAATTTATTTAGGTTGCTATCCAGAAGGCCATCCACGCATCAGCACCGAGATTTTGGACAAAGCCCGAGCGGCTAAATTGGTTGCGGCCGAAAAAGCCGGCTTAGAAGTTGAATTGGTCAGCCAATTTTGCTTCGAATCACAACCGATCATAGAATTTGCGCGTAAATTACGTGCCGAAGGTGTCAAAGCGCCCTTCAGAGTTGGCGTTGCTGGCCCATCTAGTCGTGCCACATTGGTTAAATATGCCATCATTTGCGGCGTGGGGGCTTCATTGCGTGCCTTAAAAGAACGTCAAGACTTGGCAAAGAATATGACATCGGGCGAAACACCCGAAAAACTCATTACCGAATTGGCCGAAGCGCTAGAAAAAGAACCAGAATTGGGTCTAAATGGCGTGCATTTCTTTACTTTCGGTTCGCTCGAAAAATCAGCGACATTTGTAAATCAAGTTACAAATTAAACATTAATAACATTCATATTTGTTATGGCGAGGCTTGATTGTGAGTCTCGCCTTTTTTGCGCTTGCAATATGTTGGTTTTTCATTGAAAATTCAATTGAATGTAAAAGAGTCAGTTTTAATGACCATAACTTTAAGCGAAGAATTTATCTATGAATGCGAAAATTGATCAAACCGGCAACGAATTTACCGTGCAATTTCAAGCTGAGCTTGCGAGCTTTGTTTCAAAAAACCCGCAAGTTGAGCAAGTCCATATCATGTTTCCAGACATGAATTGCACCATGCGTGGTAAATCCATAGCGATATCGGCACTGGGTAAATTGGCAACCGGCGGGGTTAAAATGCCGTTTTCCACCCATGGTCTCAGTGTGTGGGGCAGGGATGTTGATGGCACAGGCCTAGCGCTTGAAACTGGCGATCCCGATGGTATATTCGTTCCCATTTTAGGCAGCCTGTCACTGTCACCAACCAATGCTAAGCTCGGCCAAATTCTCACTCAATTGCGCCCAGTAAAATCCTCCGATGAATTGGTTGACCCGCGCGATATTTTGGCCGCCATGTTAAAGCGTTTTTCCAACCTTGGGTTAAAGCCAGTCTTGGCAACGGAGGTCGAATTTTATCTGATGTCAGACCAAACAACCGCTGCCGGCCCACCTTTGCCGATTCCGGGCGGCCGCGCACAACGGGTTAACGAGATTGATGCCTTGGTCGATCAGCAAGCTTTTATCGACAGTGTGCGCCAAGCCTGCGCAGCACAAAACATCCCCATTGATACGATTATTGCCGAATATGGTCGCGGACAATTCGAAATTAATATGCAACATTCCGATGATGTTTTACAAGCCGCAGATCACGCCATTTTATTCCGGCATTTGGTGCGGCATTGCGCCAAAAAACACGGCATGCGTGCGTCATTTATGGCCAAACCAATGGCCGATCAACCCGGCAGCGGCCTGCATGTGCATTTAAGCGTTCTGGATCAAGATGGCACGAATATTTTCGCCTCAGACAATGATCAAGCCAATGCAAAGCTGCTCAACGCAGTCGCCGGTGTGCTCAATAGTCTGCCAGATTTTCAGGCAATATTTGCCCCACATGCCAATTCATATCGGCGGTTTCAGGCTCATTCACACGCGCCAACCAATCTGTCCTGGGGCTATGATCACCGCGGCGTGGCGGTGCGTATACCCGAAGCAAACGGCAAAAATGCGCGCTTAGAGCATAGAGTGTGCGGGGCAGATGCAAACCCTTATCTATTGCTAAATGCCATCTTAGCTGGCGTGCTGCACGGGCTAGAAGCGAATCTGCAACCAAACTCAGCAGCCGCGACCGGCGCTTTGGAAGATGATGAAAGATTAACCAATGTCTGGCCAATTGCTCTGACCTCACTAGAAAATTCACAACTCGCAAAATCAACATTCGGTGCGCGCTATCACGATATTTATTTAACCTGCCGTCATGCAGAGATGGATGAACTGGCAGCCATGATACCTGACATCGAATATCAGGCTTATCTACATCGGATTTAACCCCATCAAATAGGGATTGTATTTTGCTTATTTTACTGCTTAATTATAAGCATCGGGGGAATTATGGATTTTAATATATTTTTATTGCCGGCGGCTTTGTTTCCGGCCATGCCGTTAATGATGATTAGCTTTGGCAATCGTTATTCATCAATGTCTAGCCTCATTCGCAAAATTCATGATGAATTGATAGATGGTGATCAGGCCAAACGCTCCAAGAGCGCCAAGGGGTATTTAAAACAGATAAGTATCTTAAGAAAACGCTTAATGTTAAACCGCGCCACACAAACTTTGGGCGCATTGGGCTTTCTCACCAATCTCGTGGCTATGTATTCTGCATTTGTAAATTTGGCCTGGTTCGATCTTATTTTCACCATCGGCATGTCAGCATTTGGCCTGTCCATCTTGTTATTCATTATCGAAATACAATTGGCAACCCGCGCGTTAGATATGCATTTGGAAGATTTGGAAGAATTGTGAAACATCATAAAATTACGCTAATTCAACAAATTCGCAATTCATTATTGGCATTATATATTGGCCTGATATTGTGCTTGACTGCCCCGTCGGCATTTGCTGCACCAACCGCCGTTGACGGCGAGTTTAATGTACCGCAGTGGCAATTTGCCGATGATGAATTGCTATTGGTCGGCGAATGGCAGGTTATATGGGGGCAATTGGTCGAGCCGGCCGAATTTGATCAAAAATATACCGGCGAAACTTTCGATTTGCCACAAAATTGGGATGATGCCAGCCC
>NVUS02000114.1 GCA_002402005.2 OCS116 cluster bacterium
AGTGAGACGCGGCGGTATAATGATAAACAGTTGGGTGATTTGGGATTGAGCCCGCAGAGCCAGTTTTACCGACAGAATATCGTGCAATTATCAAGCGATGAGGGGCGTAAAAATTACATTAAAGCCAGCCTGCCGATTGCCGTCATTGGCTGGGACATTATTAGTCTGACTGATGAGAAAAAAGCCATTACGCCGTCTGTCATCATTGGTTTGGTGGCGGGTTTGATATCGGTATTTATGTATTTTCTATTGGTTTCGATGCGCTCGCGCCGCCGGCTGCAGGCGGAACAGATGGAATTTAAGAATAAGCAAGCTGCAGAGTTAGAGCGGCGGGTTGAAGAAAGATCGGCTGAGTTAAAACAAGTGCAGGATGATTTGGTGCAGACCGCTAAATTGGCGGCTTTGGGGCAGATGTCGGCCGCAATATCGCATGAATTGTCGCAACCTTTGACATCTATTGCCAATTATATTGAGAATGCCAAGCTATATTTGAGCAAGCAGGAATTTGATAAAGTTGAGCAGAATGTCGGTTATATCGCCAAATTATCCGATAAGATGACAGCGATTATTCATCATATTAAAATTTTTGCCAGTAAACGTCCTACTGAGATAAACCGCATATCTATCAATAAAGTGATTGAAGAAACGGTGTGGTTTATGCAATCTAAGTTTCAACGGCGAGAGGTGATGCTGGAGATTTTATTGCCAGATGATGACGTATTTATATTGGCCAATAATGTGCGTATTGAGCAAGTGTTGATGAATTTGATTTCCAACGCGCTGGAATCGATGCAGAAATCGACGGTCAAGATTTTGAATATCGAGCTGTCTTATAATGATGATTTGGCGGTCATCATTATCCGCGATACTGGTGAGGGCATTGATGAGCAATCGATTGAAGCGATATTTAAGCCGTTTTACACCACCAAGGAAGACGAGCAGGGCATGGGCATTGGATTGTCGATCAGCCGGTCGATCATTGAAGAATATGATGGTATATTAGAAGCGTTTAACCGCCCGACAGGTGGGGCGCGGTTTGAAATTAAACTCCCAATTAGCAGAGATTGAATATGGAATTAGGCAAGGTTTTATTTGTTGATGATGAAGAGCATATTCGCAACTCTATCGCGCAATCGTTTGATTTGGCGGGTTTGGACTATGAATGTTTTAGCAGCCCTAACCAGATGTTATCGCAGCTAAACAAAGAATTTAATGGCATTGTGGTTTCGGACATTCGCATGCAGCCAATGGATGGCATTGCATTGCTTGAACATGTGCAACGCATTGACTCGGATATTCCGGTGGTTTTGATCACTGGCCATGGCGATGTGGAGCTGGCGGTGAGTAGTTTGCAAAACGGGGCGTATGATTTTTTTGAAAAACCCTATAATAATAACAGATTGATGAATTGTTTGATGCGGGCGCTGGAGAAGAGATTATTGCATCAGAAGTTATTGGCTTTGCAAAATCCACAATCACTTAATGTGATGGATGCGATTATTGGCGATAGCGGGCCGAGTAAACGGTTAAAGCAACAGATTAGAACCATTGCCAGCACGGATGTGGATATATTGCTCAATGGCGCGACGGGCGTGGGCAAAGAGCTGGTAGCACGCACCTTACATGCATTGAGCAGCCGGGCATCTGCACCATTTGTGGCGATAAATTGCGGGGCATTGCCATTGTCGATTATCGAAAGTGAATTGTTTGGCCATGAGAAGGGATCATTTACCGGCGCAACCAGCCAAAGGATTGGTAAGTTTGAATTTGCCAAAGGCGGCACGGTGTTTCTGGATGAAATAGAATCGATGCCGCTGGATTTGCAGGTCAAATTATTGCGCATATTACAAGAGCGCAATTTGGAGCGGTTGGGCAGCAATAAGTTGATTGATCTGGACATTCGCATCATTGCGGCAACCAAGAAAGATTTGCTGATCGAGAGCGAGAGCGGTAATTTTAGAGAGGATTTATATTATCGTTTAAATGTGGCGGTGATTAACATTCCGAGTTTGAATGAGCGCAAAGGTGACATTGGTTTGTTGGCGCAATATTTTATAGATAAATCAGTTAATAAGCATAATATCAGTGGTTTGAATATAAATTCTAATAGATTACTTGAACTTGAAAACCATGATTGGCCAGGTAATGTGCGTGAGCTTAAAAATTATTGTGAGCGCTTGGTATTGGGTATTGATGATGTGAGTGCGGCTGGCGATGACATGCGGAAATATGAAAATATTCCACTGACAGAACGCATGAGATTGTTTGAAAAGCAGGAGATTGCGGCCTGTCTGACTGCGCATAATGGCCATGTGCAATCTTGCTGTGATGAGCTGGGTCTGCCGCGCAAAACTTTTTATGATAAATTGAACCGTCATGATTTAAACCGGGCTGATTATATTTAATCTGTGCAATAAACCGCACAAAATGAATGGGCATTTGTAGCTTTTGTGCCGAATCTCGCACAGCTTAATTTATTATTAAAACCCCCAAATTTGAAAACCTGTATAGATTCAAGGCGATGAAAATAATTGTCGCCATTGGCCATGTTTGGCACGTTGATTGCAATGTTATTTAGCAATCCTGCCACAAGGGCGCAGGTGTTTTAAAATTAAAATTGGGAGACTTAATAATGAATAAGTTCAAAATTGCTGTATCTGCATTGGCAATGTTTGCTGTAACCAGCGGCGCATATGCTGATGAAATTGTGATTAAATTTAGCCATGTTGTGGCTGAAAATACGCCAAAAGGCATTATGGCCAACAAATTTGCTGAATTGGTGGCTGAGCGTTTGGCTGGTAAAGTTAAGGTTGAGGTGTTTCCAAACTCTCAATTGTTTAACGATAACAAAGTTCTAGAAGCTATTTTGCTGGGTGATGTGCAACTTGGTGCGCCGTCATTATCTAAATTTGGTAAATTCACCAGAAAATTGCAAGTGTATGACCTACCCTTCTTATTTAAAGATATAGATGCGGTTGGTAAATTCCAATCTGGGCCACATGGTCAAGCACTACTGGCTTCGATGAAATCTAAAGGCTTGGTTGGTCTTGGTTATTTGCACAATGGTTTGAAGCAACTTTCAGCGAGTAACGCTTTAAGATTGCCTTCAGATGCTGCGGGTAAGAAATTCCGCATTATGTCATCTGACGTATTGGCAGCGCAATTTGAAGCTATTGATGCTGTGCCGTTGAAAAAACCATTCTCTGAAGTGTTTACATTGCTGCAAACCAAAGCCATTGATGGACAAGAAAACACATGGTCTAATATTTATTCGAAAAAATTCTTTGAAGTGAATGAATATATCACCAATTCTAACCATGGTGTGCTGGATTATCTAGTGGTGACCAGTGAAGAATTTTGGAATGGTTTAGACGCTGACATTCGTGATGAATTGAACAAAGCTATGGCTGAAGCGATTCTTGAAGGCAATAAAGTTGCGGCTGAAAAATCTATGAGCGATATGAAGAAAATTGCTGATAGTGGCCGTACTGAAATCCTTACACTGACTGATGCAGAACGTGATCAATGGGTTGCTGCGATGAAGCCAGTTTGGGCACAATTTGCTGACGAAATTGGCCAAGATGTTATTGATGCGGCTTTGGCATCTAACATGTAATTGAGCGAAGTTGGCGGTCAAGTTTAGCGATAGGCTTGGCCGCCCTATATTTATGGGGAGGGGTTGAGATGAAATTTATTGAAAAGTTAGAAGAAAATATCCTGTCAATATTATTGGTTGCGATGACTTTGGTGGTGTTTGTTGAGGTGGCCGCGCGGCTTATGAATACCGGCGTATTGTGGGCTCAAGAATTGACCTTATTGTTATCGGCATGGATGGTGATGTTTGGTGCCTCTTATTGCGTGAAAAAAGGCGCACATATTGGGGTGGATTTGATAACCAATATGCTGAGTGACAATGGTAAACGCATTGTAGCGATTGTGGCTGGCGCTTTGTGCATTTTATATTGCTGGCTGATTGCTTGGGGTGGCTGGGTTTATTTGGTGAAATTTAAGAAAATTGGCTTGGAGTTAGAGGATATACCAGTCGAAAAATGGCAGGCTTATAGCTTTATTATCATTGCAACTTTGCTGATGTCTGTGCGTTTTGCCATCATCATTAAAGGCAATGTTACTGGCGAGGTTATTGGCATGAAATTAACTGATGAAGCTGAAGAAGCTCTCGAGTTACAAGAAGAAGGAGACGCAAAATGAGCAGTTCCATTGTTTTATTTCTTTTGTTATTTGCCTTGATGTTTTCGGGCATGCCGATTGCCATTTCGTTGGGTCTATCCTCCATTTTGACCATGTTGTTTTTTACCGATACATCGATGGCGTCAATTGCGCTAAAAATGATCGATACGCTGACTGAGCATTATACATTATTGGCCATTCCATTCTTTATTCTGTCATCGGCATTTCTATCCAATGGCGGCGTGGCGGGGCGGATGATTCGCTTTGCGATTGCCTGTGTGGGGCATATAAGAGGCGGGCTGGCGATGGCGTCGGTAATGGCTTGTATGTTATTTGCTGCGGTTTCAGGTTCATCCCCTGCAACGGTTGCGGCCATTGGCTCTATAGTGATTGTTGGCATGGTCAAATCGGGCTATCCGAAACCATTTGCTGCTGGTGTGATTAGCACGGCGGGCACGTTGGGCATTCTCATTCCACCATCCATTGTGATGTTGATTTATGCAGCCGCCACTGAAGTTTCGGCCGCGCGGATGTTTATGGCCGGTTTGGTACCAGGTTTGGCGATGGGTTGTTTCTTAATTCTGGCCATTTATGTTGTGGCGCGGATTAAAAAATTCCCGGCCGAAAAATTCCCTGGCATTGGCGAGATTGTACAAAGCTTTGGTGGGGCATCGGGTGGATTATTTATGATTCTATTCGTGCTGTACATCATCTACGGCGGTATTGCTAGCCCGACAGAAGCGGCATCAATTTCGGCTATTTATGCGTTTATTATGGCGGTATTTGTTTACCGTGACATTGGGCCGTTGAAAAATACACCGTGGAAAAAACCTGATGAATCTACAGGTGGTGCGGCGTTTAGAGGCATTATCGATTTTGTGGTGGTGATGGTCAAATCATCGACTGACAAAGATGTCAAAAAGGTTGTGCTTGAAGCGGCTAAAGTGAGCATCATGTTGCTATTCATCATTTCTAACGCCATGTTATTTGCCCATATATTGACCTTGGAACGCATTCCGCATTTCATTGCGGGTATGATTGTTGACGCACAATTGCCAGCATGGGGCTTCTTGATTGTGGTCAATATTGTATTGTTGATTGCTGGTAACTTTATGGAACCTTCGGCGATTATTTTGATTATGGCACCGATTCTGTTCCCCATCGCCATGCAACTGGGCATTGACCCGATTCATCTTGGCATCATTATGGTGGTGAATATGGAAATTGGCATGATCACACCACCGGTGGGGCTTAACCTGTTTGTCACGGCGGGCATCACCAAAGAATCTATGGGCTGGGTGATTAAATCTGCCGCGCCATGGTTATTGTTGATGTTGGCCTTCTTAGGATTGATTACCTATGTGCCGCAAATATCACTATTTGTGCCAGAATTGGTCGACAGTTTGAAGGGTTATAAATAGAGCAAGAATCTCATTGAGGAGAGAAGGAAACCACTCATATTCAGTTATGGGTGGTTTTTTAGAAATTTTCGGGATTAGGTTTTTGCGGTAAGCTATTGTCGGGACGTTTGTTTTTAACGCTACGGCCTTTGATGACGGCTTTGATGCCAAATTTTTGACGGATCTCATCCATGGCATTCTCTACCTTTTGACGGGTCATTTTTTTTGGCTCTAGAAAATCTAGCGGATCGGCTTTTTCGACATCAGATAGGTTGGATAGGCTGACGCCGACCAAGCGATAGGCGGTATTGGGGTTTAGTTTTGCCAGTGCTTGGCCGACAATGTCAAACATAACATTGGCCAATAAGGTTGGTGAGTTTAAGGTTTGGCTGCGGGTTATGGTTTGAAAGCTATTGGTTTTGAGCTTTAACGTGATGGTATAGCCCGATTTCTGTAGCCTTAGAGCGTCTTGATGGACTTGCTCGCATATGTCCCAAATTTTTATTTTTAGCACTTCATGGTCAGAAATGTCATTAAAGAATGTGGTTTCGCGGCCGATGGATTTGCGGCCGCTTTCGCGTGCTGCGGGTTTTACGGCGCGCAAATCATCGCCAACTGCAAAATATCTGAGCCGCGAACCCATTTTGCCATAGGTGCGCATTAGATCTACTTCGCTTAATTTTTGCAGATCGGCAAATGTTTCTATGCCATTTTGGTGCAATTTGGCAGCCAATACTTTGCCAACACCCCAGATTTTTGTGACCGGGAAGGGAGCTAGGGTTTGTTTGATGTTGTTTTGCCCTAATATGGAAAAACCTTTGGGTTTTTCTAAATCTGAGGCGACTTTGGCCAAAAATTTATTATAACTTAAGCCGATGGAGATGGTGATGCCGATGTCTCGCTCGATGTCTTTTGACAATTGCGCGACCAATTGGCAGGGTAGTTTTTTGTGTAATTTTTCTGTGCCGGAAAGATCAAGGAAGGCTTCATCGACTGAGACTTGCTCGACCATGGGCGTTAAATTGTTCATTTTTTTGACAATTTCGCGGCTGACCTCGGTATATTTTTGCATATTGCCGCGTAGGATGATCGCGTGAGGGCAGAGTTTTTTGGCTTTGAACATCGGCATGGCGGATTTAACGCCGAAGGTGCGGGCGATATAGCATGCGGTTGAGACCACGGCGCGGTTGCTATCGCCGCCAATAATGACCGGTTTGTTACGCAACGCAGGGTTGTCGCGCTTCTCGACCGAAGCGTAAAAACTATCGCAATCCATATGCACGATGGACAGGGTTTTAAATTCATCATGCGATTTGAGCAATCGTGAACGACATTTAGGGCAGATATTGAGTGGTTTTTCAACCTCAAAAATCTCAATGCAAGAGAGGCAAAGCGTTTGCATTTTGGCCTAACCTTGTTTCAATTGCGTTTCGATGAAAGCTCTTACATCATTCCAATCGGTTGATTTGAAATGCACATTGTCAACATCTGACACCAGTTCGGCGTAATTTTGATCGCCAATGAAATGAATGCAATGGATGTGCGGTATATTCTCGATGATGCTGATGTGATGTTCAGGAGAATCATCGATGAAAAATATCGGGGCTTGATGATCTTTGATAATCTCATTGACCGCAGCTAATTTATTGCCAATGTTGGAAATGATCGGAAAATGAATGCCGTGGTCTTTATATATCTCCACCCGCCGCTCTCGATAATCGTGCGGGGCATTAGTGAGGATGATGATTTGACACGTCTCGGACAATATCATCAAATTATCAAAGGCGTTTTCGACCATGGGCATGTGATCGCCTTGATCAGCAAAGAATTGGGTGATGATTTTGATGAAAATCTGTTCTTCAATCCGTTCATCGGTTTGATGATGGAACATGTGATCCATAATTTCAAAGCCAATGAGGCTTTGGCCGGTGAAGCGGTAGCCATTGTCGTTAAAATATTCGAACATATGCATGAATAGTTCGAAAATCACTTCATCCGCATCGGATATAATCAGTGGCTTTTGTGGGTCGAGGGTTAATTCATCTATTAATATTTTGGTTTCGGGTGAGGGCATCGGCACATTGAATTTGAGTTCTTGTTATGTTCCAATGTAATTTGATTTGCATCATATGTACAGACAAATGATAAAGGGCGTGAAGATATTCACGCCCAATTTAATGTCAGATTGTGATTGCTAAGCGGTTTCTTTTAAATCAAAGGCCGCATTGATGAGGCGCTTGCAATAATCGGTTTGTGGGTTTTCGAAAATTTCGCGGGCTGTGCCTTGTTCGACCACCACGCCATCTTTCATCACCAATACATAATCGGACATGGCTTTGACCACGGCCAAATCATGGCTGATGAACATATAGGACAATATATGTTTTTTCTGTAATTTGCGTAACAATTCAACTACGGTGACCTGTACCGAGCGATCTAGTGCGGATGTTGGTTCATCGAGCAGGATAAATTTTGGCTCTAATATAATGGCACGGGCAATGGCGATGCGTTGTCTTTGACCGCCGGAAAACTCGTGTGGATAGCGGTTGATGGTGAGGGCTGGGTCTAGCTCCACCTCGGTTAAAACCTCTTTAACCCGTTCAAAACGTTCAGCCTTGCTCATTTCTGGCTTATGCACGTATAGGCCTTCGGCGACAATTTCACCAACCGTAAGGCGGGGTGATAAAGAGCCGTATGGATCTTGGAATACCACTTGCATATCTTTGCGTAATGGGCGCATTTGTTTATCGGTCAAGCCATTAATGGGTTTGCCGTTAAAGGTTATGTCGCCTTCCGAATTGAGTAATTGCACTATGGCGCGGCCTAATGTTGACTTGCCTGAGCCAGATTCGCCAACCACACCGATTGTTTGGCCGGGTTTAATGTCTAACGAAATGCCTTTAACGGCATCGAAAGTTTCAACCACATCGCCCCAAAAGTTGGTTTTAATCGGGTATTTGACCCAAATATCTTTGCCGGAAATGATGGTATCATCATTGGCGGTCTCGATTTTCTCTTTCATGCCTTTGGGCACGCTGTTTAACAATTTGATGGTATATTCGTGCTGAGGATTGGCAAATACTTCATCGATATTGCCAGATTCGACAATTTCGCCTTGGCGCATCACGCATACATTGTCAGAGAAATGTTTGGCCACGCCCAAATCATGGGTGATGAACAGGATGGCCATTTTCATTTTTTTCTGTAGGTCTTTGAGCAATTCTAGCACTTCGGCTTGGATGGTTACATCGAGTGCGGTTGTGGGTTCATCGGCAATTAGCAAATCTGGCTCATTGGATAGTGCCATGGCGATCATGATACGTTGCAATTGCCCGCCAGAAAATTCGTGCGGATAGGTTTTCATGCGCCGCAGTGCATCTTTAATGCCGACAAGTTCTAGCAATTCTGCTGAGCGTTTGGTGGCTTCTGCACCTTTTAGGCCTTTGTGGATTTCTAACACTTCGGTCATTTGGCGGCCGATGGTGAGATAGGGGTTTAGCGAGGTCATTGGTTCTTGAAAAATCATCGCAATGTGGTTGCCGCGTTGGGTCATTAGGAATTTTTCGCTGGCATTGATCATCTCATTGCCTTCGAATTTAATCGAAGAGCCGGGTTGGTAGACGGTGGCTTTGGGCGGCAATAACTGCATAATTGCCATAGAGGTTACGGACTTGCCTGAACCGGATTCGCCTACAATCGCCAATGTTTCGCCTCTGCGGATTTTAAATGAAATGTCTCTTACTGCGTGAATTTCTCTAGCTTCGGTTGGGAAGGTGATGGATAAATTATTGATATCCAAAATAACCTGTTCATTCTCGTAACCCATAACGTCCCTTAATGTCTTATTGTTATATTTTACAAATTATATGCGTGTTTTGAAAAATTTGATACCTAACAAATGGTTTTTTTTGAAATGACAATATTTATGCCAAATTGCACAGTGATTCGAAATTATCTTGCGCCATTATCAACATGCTACAGTGTATTTAATTGTGATAACTTAGATATTGGAAGGCCTTATAGGGCTCCGCAGGGGCAATTTCGGCGGTTTGGCAGAAACTAAGCAAAAGAGACTCGTCAAGACAGATAAAATCAAGTATAGAAATCTGGAAATCAGCAGTGGTTATGGCATGTTTTATCTGTTCGGCTTCCATACCCGAATTGGCTAAAAAATGATCGAAATAGGGTTCATTGGCGACAAGATATTGTAATGCAGCAACGGCGATATTTTCAGCTTGGTGATTATTCATATATATCAGGGTAATTTATTGTTGATGATAGGGAATTCAATAAAATAATTGCACATCACAACACTATTTTAAACATATTATTATACTGTATAAATGAAAATGGGGCAGATGGAGGATGATTCTTTGAGCAAAACTATTTTGATCGTTGAAGATAATGAATTAAATATGAAATTATTTAACGATTTGCTAGAATCCAAGGGTTACGAAATTATACAAACCGCCAATGGATTAAATGCCGTGGAATTGGCGCGTGAGCATAAACCAGATTTGATTTTAATGGACATTCAATTACCAGAAGTTTCGGGCCTTGAAGTGACCAAATGGCTGAAGGCTGATGATGAATTGGCGCACATTCCGGTGATTGCGGTGACGGCTTTTGCGATGAAAGGTGATGAAGAGAAGATATTGGAAGGCGGCTGTGAAGCTTACATTTCCAAACCAATCTCTGTGGCTAAATTTTTGACAACCATACAAAGCTTTGTCGAAAAGGAAAATATTGTATGAGTGCACGTATCCTCGTTGTCGATGATATTTTGACCAATGTAAAATTGCTAGAAGCCAAATTAACTGCCGAATATTTTGAAGTTTCGACCGCGACAAGTGGTGTTGAAGCGCTAGAAGTGATCGCCGCGACGCCGCCAGACATCATTCTACTAGATGTTATGATGCCGGGCATGGACGGGTTTGAAGTGTGTCGCCGGATTAAAGGTAATCCTGAAACACAACATATACCTGTGGTGATGGTGACTGCGCTGGATCAATCATCAGATAAAATTGAAGGTCTTAAGGCTGGCGCAGATGATTTTTTGACCAAGCCAGTGAATGACATTGCCTTGCTTGCCCGGGTGAAGAGCTTGGTGCGGCTAAAAATGGTTGTGGATGAATTGCGCATGCGCACTCTCACCGGCCAAGAAATGGGCATGGCAATGACCAGCGGCATCAAACCGCCCGATAATTTGACCGGCCGCTTAATGGTGGTGGTCGATGACCAACATTTGGCAGATTTAATCAAGGCCAGCCTTGCTGAGGATACCTCACACAAAGTGAAATTTATTTCTGATCCGCAAGAAGCTCTATATTTAGCGGGTGGGGGTGATTTTGATTTGATCATTGTTTCGTTAAATCTAGAAGACTTTGATGGTTTGCGTTTGTGTTCACAATTTAGATCGGTCGAGAAAACTCGCAACGTGCCGATATTGGTAATTGTGGAAGATAATGACCCCAAACGATTGGTGCGGGCTTTGGATTTGGGGGTGAATGACTATATCTCACTACCGGTCGATAAAAATGAGCTGTCGGCGCGCTGCCAATCTTCACTGAAACGCAAATGGTATAGTGATCAATTGCGTAGTAATTTAGAGCAGAGCATGGAAATGGCGATTAAAGACGCCTTAACCGGTTTGCACAATCGACGTTATATCGACACCAATTTGAACAAACAATTTATTTTGGCTTTGAAAAATGACAAGCCGTTGTCACTTTTATTGTTGGACATTGATAAATTTAAAAATGTGAATGATACATATGGTCATGACATTGGCGATGAAATTTTAATTGAATTTGCCAGCCGCGTTGCTACCAGCGTGCGTGGTATCGACATTACGGCGCGGCTAGGTGGTGAAGAATTTGTGGTATTGCTGCCCAATACAGATAATGAAACGGCGTTGCAAATTGCCGAACGTTTGCGCGGTATCATTGCCGATGCGCCGTTTATTGACCTGACCAATTGTGAAGATTTGAATATATCGATGAGCATTGGTGTATCATCCATCGATCGGGCTGACGAGCAAGCTGAAAACTTATTGAAACGTGCTGACCTTGCGCTTTATGACGCCAAAGAACAAGGCCGTAACCGCGTGAATAATTATGTAAGCAAAGATTGATCCTAACGGATCAATTTTAACAATAATTTATGTAGGTTTTGGATGAATGCCAAACCAACTAATATGAGGGTCACGCCCATAATTTCGTTAGTCTCGAAACTTTCACCCAGAAACAATGTGCCTATTGTGATGGCAAAAATTGGAATGATGAAAGTGGTGAGAGAGGTATTGCTCGCCCCAGCTGTTTTGATGATTTTGAACAGCAATACATAGGCAAGCGCTGTTGATAATAAACTTACCATGAGTAATGATATCCACACCGAACCGGAATAGTTTAATGTCGGCACACCTTCGACGCTGAAGCTTATCAGCCCGGTGACCAAAGACGACCACATGAGTGAGTAGGTAGCCAACACTGTATTGTCCAATTCATCAGAGATAAAGAGGCGGTTGTAAATGCCACTAATGGCATAGAAGAATGTAGCGGTCAGGATGGACAATTGACCAATATTGGTGAGGTCGAAATTTTCTATAGCGTCTAAGCCAATCATGGTGACAATGCCAGCAAAGCCGAGCAGCAAACCTATTGTTTTGTTGATGGTCAATCGCTCTGTTTGGCCCAGGAGGAAATGGGCAAAAATGGCGGTAAAAAACGGCACGCCGCCGTTGAAAATGGATGCCATGCTGGTGCTGATATATTTTTGCCCCCAGGTGAAGAAGATGAAGGGTATGGCGGCCATGGTCATGCCCATACCAAATAGAATTATATGTTGTTTTATGGGTAATTTGAAACTCTTTTTGGTTATGAGGCTCCAAGCTAACAGACTCAGGGCGGCGAGTGTAATGCGCAAAAATACCACAGTGAAGGGCTCTATTTCGCTTAAGGCATTTTTGAGGTTGATGAATGATGAACCCCATAAAACGGACAGGGTGATGAGTAAAAACCATTCGGTTTTACCCATTTTATATTCGGTTTTTTTGGCCATATTTATTCCTTAGAGTCTGAGAATCATAGTTATCATTGATAGGGTGTTTTGTTGAGTCAAAATAATTGATGCATATTTTCTGGTAATTGTTTTAAAAACCAATTAATTTTGAGGGATGAAAAATCTAACCATACGGATAGCGCAACCCAGAGACATTGGTGACATTATAGCTTTGTTACGAAATGACATTTTGGGAGAATTGCGTGAGATTGATGATTCTGATCCTTATGTTAAAGCGCTCGACCAAATTATTGGCGCACAGAATAATGAATTTTATTTGGGCATGATTGATCACGAAATTGTGGGTTGTTTTCAACTGACAATTATACCAAGTTTATCTAGAGGTGCTGTAAAGCGATCGCATATTGAGTCGGTTCGGGTTAATACTTGCTATAGAGGGCAGGGCATTGGCCAAAATATGATGAAATGGTGTAAATCGTCAGCTTCTATGGAACAGATTGGGTTAATTGCCTAAGATAGGGTTTTGGTTCATCGTTACACACTCAAGGAGTGAAGATGAAAGCAAAACTAACAAACAAGCGCACAAAAGGTGAGAAGATCATCAAGGACATTCGCCG